>DATCFN010000174.1:0-7437 GCA_036509475.1 Rhizomicrobium sp.
AAAAAGGGCGCGCCGGATGCGGGTTTTGAAACCAGGCTGATAACGAATTATCCCGGCCTCGCGCTGGATGCGGATTCGGCGGCGGTGGCATTGGCGCGTGAACTCTCCGGCGCCAATGCGGTGGAGACGGTGGCTTACGGCACCGAGGCCGGATTGTTTCAGCAGGCCGGAATTTCCGCCGTCGTCTGCGGTCCCGGCTCCATCGAACAGGCGCACAAGCCGGACGAGTTCGTGAAGCTTTCCGAACTCGTGGCCTGTGAGGCGTTCCTGCGCCGCGTCATCGCAAAAGCCTGTGTCTAGCTGCGCGTGAAGTTCGGCGCGCGCTTTTCGCGGAAGGCGGCGAGGGCTTCGGCGTGATCGGCGCTTTGCACCAGTTTCGTTATTTCGTCATTCATCGCGCGCGCGCCATCCTGCGCGTTCAACTCGTTGGCGCGGGAGGCGATGCGCTTGCTGGCTTCGACCGATAGCGGCGCGCGCGATGCGATGCGTTCGGCGAGCACCGTCGCCGCGCTCATCAACTCATTCGGCGCGTGAAGGGCGGTGACCAGTCCGAATTTGCCGGCCGTAGCGGCGTCGAAGGCCGAACCGGTCAACAGCATGTGTTTGGCCGCGCCTTCGCCGATCAGGCGCGGCAGACGCCATGCCGATGCGATCAGGCCCACATTCACGGCGGCGCAGGTGAAGCTGGCTTCGGTGGAGGCAATGCGGATGTCGCAACACAGCGCCAGTTCGAGGCCGCCGCCGATGCAAAAGCCATTCACCGCCGCGATCACCGGCACGCGGAAATGTTCGATCCGCGCCAGTGCCCTTCCGAACTCGCCGAGTTGGGCGGAGCGCGCCGCGATGCCGCCTTTTTGGGCCGCTTCCTGCTCTTTCAGATCGTCGCCGCCGCAAAAGGCGCGGCCTTTTCCCGTCAGCACCAATGCGCGGATATTTCCATCGCCGTCGAGCCTGTCCAGCGCCGCCAGCAACTGGCTTCGCGCCTCGCGGCCCAGCGCATTGGCGGGTGGGTTGTCGATTTCGATCAGCGCGGCATGCGCGCCGAGCGCGTGAAGGTGAATCAGGTTGTGTGTCATTCCGGTTCCTTCCGCCGGGAACTTCCGCCCGATTGCGTGGAAACTGTCAATCGCCGGAACCGACTCCACCATCGCCGCATTTTACTGGCAGAAGGGCGCGATCCACGCGCAAAGGTGGCGATTATGCAGCACATGATGGCAGTTGCGGTAGCGGCGGCGGCTTTGGTCGTTGGCGGCGGTTCGGCGGCGGTGACGAAAATCGACCTTACGCCACCCGCGCCGGTTGAATCGTCAAATCCCATGGTTGCAGGCGCGTCCATGCTTGCCGGCGACAGCATCTATGCCAACGCCGTCAGCTCGCCGATCCACAACACCCTGGTTGCCGAACTGAAAGCGGGCGGTGTTGCCGACACGCTGAAGGGCGGCGGCGAGTACACAATTTTTGCACCGACGGACACGGCCTATGCCGCGCTCGGCCATGACAAGGTGACGGCGATGCTGTCCCCGCAGCAGGCCGCGAAGGATGCGCGCTATCTCGTCGTCAAAGGCCGTTGGGATTCGCAGGCGCTTCTGGCCAAGATCAACGAGAATGGCGGCCCGGTGAAGTTGAGGACCATCGGCGGCGGCACCATCACCGCCATGCTGAACGGTCCGACGAACATCGCCCTCATCGACGAGAAGGGCAATGTCGCGGATATTTCGATCTACGACATTTATCAGAAGAACGGCGTGATCCAGGTGATCGACAAGGTTGTCCTGCCGGCCTGATTTTAAAGACAAATTGCCTTCAATACGCGCGGAACAATTGTTCGGCGCGTATTTGGCATTGCGATACTCGCCAAATCATTTCCACCGCCCGCTGATCCAGCACCACAACCAGCCGTAAAGAAGGCATCGGCGCACGCGGCATCCCCTGCCGCACCGGCGCAAGATTTTTTATCGAGGAGAATGATATGCGTGTTGCGAAACGCGCGGCCCTTGCGGCTGCGTTGATGCTTACTGTTGCCACCGGCGCTTACGCGGCTGATATGGGAAACCCCATGGTCGGCGGCATGGCGATGATGAAGTCCAAAGACATCGTGTCGAACGCGATGAACTCTGCCGACAACACCACGCTGGTCGCCGCCGTGAAGGCGGCCGGTCTGGTCGACACGCTGCAAGGCGCCGGCCCGTTCACCGTATTCGCGCCGACCAACGAAGCCTTCGCGGTTCTGCCCGCCGGCACCGTCGACACGCTGCTAAAGCCGGAGAACAAAGCGACGCTGGTGAAAATCCTGACCTATCATGTCGTGCCCGGCCGCCTGGATTCCGCCGCGCTTGAGAAGTTGATCCGCAAAGGCGGCGGCAAGGCCGAACTCAAAACCGTTCAAGGCGACATCCTGACGGCGCAGATGAACGGTCCGAAGAACATCGTGCTGGTCGACGAGAAGGGTAACACCGCCGAAATCTCGACCTATGACGTCTATCAATCGAACGGCGTCATCCAGGTCATCGACAAAGTGTTGATGCCGAACTGATCCGTCGTTCCTCCTGCGGGGCTCGGGCGCGAGAGCGGCCGGGCTTCGCAGGATTATTTCGTCCACTGCGCAATATAATCCACGATGGCTTGCGGGCCCATGTGACGCGCATCTTCCAGCGCGCCGGTATGGCCTTCGTCCACGACCTTGTTCGTCGTCGGATCGACGATCAGGATCGTCGGCGCACCGCCTTCCTTCAGCGCCTGCACCATGTTCCAGCGCGCGGGGATTTGCAGATTCTTGTTGAAGCGTCCGACATCCACCAATGCCACGACATAATGTTTGGCGACAAAGGCTTTCACTTCCGGCAGATCCATCAGCCCGGCCAGCACGCGGCAATCGCCGCACCAGTTTCCACCCAGATCGATGAAAACGCGCTTGTGTTCCTGCCGCGCCAGCGCCGCGTCCACAACCTTGTCGGCATTCGCATTCCCGTCATAGGAAAAGGGTAGCGGCGTCCGCAGTTGCGACAGCGCCGAGATACTGATCTGCGGCGCGGTCGCGGCGTTCAGAGGCGCGGTCAGCGCCAACACAGCGGAGCCCGCCAAAATCAATCCGGAAAATCGCATTCTTTTCTCCTATGCCGCGTTCAGACCGCGGCCTTCGAGCAGCGCATCGATCTTCGGATCGCGACCACGGAACAGGCGGTAGGCCAGCGCATAATCGCGCGTGCCACCCGACGAATAGATATAGTCGTGCAGCCTTTTGGCGGTCGCCGAATCGAACGCGCTGCCGGCTTCCTTGAAGGCACGGAAGCCGTCGGCATCCAGAACTTCCGACCACATATAAGAGTAGTAGCCGGCGCTGTAGCCGTCGCCGCCGAAGATGTGCAGGAAATGCGCGCTGCGGTGGCGCATCGAGATTTCGTCCGGCATGCCGATGCGATCCAGCGCATCTTTCTCGAACGCCGCCACGTCGATGTCGCCGGGATTCTCCAGCGCGTGATAATCCATGTCCACCAGCGCTGAGCCGAGGAATTCCACCGTCGCGAAGCCCTGGTTGAAATTGCGCGCAGCGGTCATCTTGTCGAGCAGCGATTTGGGCATCGGCTTGCCGGTATCGGCGTGCAGCGCAAAGCGCTCCAGCACTTCCGGTTCTTCCAGCCAGTGCTCGAAGAGCTGAGACGGCAACTCCACGAAATCGCGCGCCACATTGGTTCCGGCGATGCGCGGGAAACGCACTTTCGACAGCAGCCCGTGCAGCGCATGGCCGAATTCGTGGAACAGCGTCCGGGCTTCGTCGAAATTCAGCAGCGCGGGCGACGCCTTCGGGAAATTGCAGGTGTTGGTGATGATCGGGGTGACGAAACCATCGATGTTCTGCTGATCGCGGAAGGCGCTCATCCATGCGCCGCCGCGCTTGCTGGGCCGCGCGAAATAATCGCCGAAAAACAGGCCGACATGCTCGCCGCCGCGCGTGACTTCCCAGACGCGGACGTCCGGGTGATAGACCGGCACGTCCTTGCGCTCGTTGAAGTCCAGGCCGAACAGGCGGTGCGCCGTGTCGAAGGCCGCGGCGATCATGTTGTCGAGCTGGAAATACGGCATGATCTGCGTCTCGTCCAGATCGTAGCGGTCCTTGCGCAGCTTCTCGGCGTAATAGCGCCAGTCCCACGCGGCGAGCGTTTCGTTGCTGCCGCTCTGCGCCACGACGGCCTGCAGCGCATCGCGTTCTTCCAGCGCGCGGGCGCGCGCCGGCGTCCAGACGTCTTCCAGCAGCATGCGCGCGGCGGTTGGCGTCTCGGCCATGCTGTCGGCCAGTTTGTAGTCGGCGAAGCTCTTGTAGCCCAGAAGCCGGGCGCGTTCGGCGCGCAGCTTCACCGTTTCGGCGATCAGCGGCTTGTTGTCACGCGCGCCGTCGTTGTCGCCGCGCGCGCTCCACGCCTTGAATATCTTTTCGCGAAGGTCGCGCCGGTCGGCGAATTGCAGAAATGGCTCGGCGCTGGAACGTGACGTGGTGACGGCGAACGGCGCGTCCAGGCCGCGCTCCTTCGCGGCCTCAGCGGCCGCCTCGCGCGCGAAATCCGGCAATCCATCCAGATCGTCCGCCGACAGCGGCAGGATAAAACCCTGCTCGTCCGCCAGCACGTTTTGCGCAAACGCCGTGCCGAGCGTCGCGAGCCGCTCGCCGATTTCCCCATAGCGTGTGCGTTGTTCGCCGGTCAGCTTCGCGCCCGCGCGCACGAAGTCGAGACGATAGCGCTCCAGCACGCGCATCTCTTCATCATCGAGGCCCAGCGTCGCACGCCGCGCGTACAGATCCTCGATCCGCGCGAACAGTGCCGCGTTCAGATTGATTGCGTTGCCGTGCCGCGCCAGAACGGGCGCCATGTCGCGCTCGATGGACTGGAGTTCATCATTCGTGTCGGAGGAGGCCAGATTGAAGAACACGGCCTCGACGCGGGCCAGAAGCCTGCCGCTCTTTTCCATCGCAACGACGGTATTTGCGAAGGTGGGTGTGGCCGGATCGCCAGCAATGGCGGCGATTTCGGCCGCATGGTCGGCCAGCGCCCGTTCAAAGGCCGGGGCGTAATGCGCGGGGCTGATTCGGTCGAATGGCGGGGCGCCGAAGGGCGTATTCCAGTCTTCAAAGAACGGATTGGTGGACATCTGGCCTTTTAGAGGCGCGTTTGCGCCGGAAATTGTTGTGATGGGCAGCTTGCAATGGGAAACTACCAAGTGGGCAGGCCACCGGGCAATCGCAAGGGGACAGCATGAAGCGGATTATCTTCGGCGTGGTTGCGCTGGTCGTGATCATCGCGGCGATTGTGCTGATCCGCACGGTCACGATCGCCGTTCCCGCGCCGCTCACCGCGGGCGCGCCGCCGATCAGCGTCAATTCCATGGAGGTGGCGCAGCATCTGGCCGCCGCCGTGCGCTTTAAGACGATTTCTTATGGCGGCGGGGCACATGAGGACGACAAGAACGCGCAACTCGATGCTTTGCGCAGCTGGATGGAACAGACCTATCCCTATTTCCACCGCGTCGCGACGCGCGAAGTCATCGGCAAGAGTCTGCTTTTCACCTGGAAGGGCAAGAACCCGAATGAAGCGCCGATCCTGTTGATGGCGCACATGGATGTGGTGCCGGTTGTGCCGGGCACGGAAAAAGACTGGGCGCATGCGCCGTTCTCCGGCGACATCGCGGGCGGCTTCGTATGGGGCCGTGGCTCGATCGACGACAAAGGCTGCCTCATCACCATTCTGGACGCGGCCGAACGCCTTGCGCATGACGGCTTCACGCCGGAGCGCACCATTATGTTTGCCTTCGGGCAGGATGAAGAAGTCGGCGGCAGCGCGGGCAACGCCAATGTCGCTAAAGTTCTGATGGCGCGGCACACGCATCTGTCATGGGTGCTGGATGAAGGCGGCGCGATCCTGGACGAACCGTTCCCCGGCGTGCAGCAGCCGGTCGCCGTGGTCGCCGTGGCGGAGAAGGGTTATCTCACCTTACAGATCGTGGCGCATGGAACGGGAGGCCATTCCTCGCGGCCGAGCCATGACATGGCGATCCTGCGGCTTTCCGATGCCGTGGAGAAAGTGGTGGGCCATCCTTTCTCCAGCGGCCTTGATGCCATCCAGCGCGAGAAGTTTTCCGTTCTCGCGCCGACCATGCCGTTCTTCCAGCGCATGCTGCTCGCCAATCTGTGGCTGACGGCGCCCATCGTCACGCGCATGCTGGAGGACCAGACGGAGATGGCGGCGCGGCTGCACACCACCATCGCGCCGACAATGATTTCGGGCGGCGTGAAGGATAATGTATTGCCGCCGACCGCGACGGCGACGATCAATTTTCGCCTGCACCAGCGCGACACCATCCAGGGCGTTATCGAACACGTCCGCAAGGCCATCAACGATCCGCGCGTGGACGTGAACGCGCTCAACGAAACCCAATCCGAAGCGTCGAAGGTTTCGGATTTGCACGATGCGAACGGCAAATATCTCGTCGCCGCGATAGAGGATTCCTTCGGCGGCATTGCGGTCGCGCCCGACATCACCACCGGCGCCACGGATTCGCGTCACTATCTGCCGATCGCCGACGATGTCTTCCGCCTCGATCCGTTTCACATGGGCCCGGACGATCTGGGCCGGGTGCACGGTACGAACGAGCGGCTGGCCATCGGCGATCTCGGACCCGCCGTGGGGTTCTATATGCGGTTGATGCAGAATTTGAAGTAGGCGCGATCGCGCCTAATGCGCGGTTGCGACGGGCGTTGCGAACGTCGCCGCGAATTTCAGGATCAGCGGCTTGAGGCCCGGCTCGCCAACAAGCGCAGCAGCATCCTGCGCGGAATACCAGCGCGTCTGCCGGACGTCTTTCTCCAGCCATGTGCGGCGCTGGCGTGTCACCTTCATCGCGAAGACGCCGACCTTGCAGGGCACGACTTCGCCGCTCTTGCGCAGCTTTTGATAGCGATAGAAGCCGAGCGGCTTGGCGCAGATGTCGCCGCTGATGCCCGCTTCCTCCAGCGCCTCGACGGCGGCGCTGTCATGCGGTTGCTGGCCATCGACCAGCCAGCCCTTGGGCACGATCCAGCGATGGGTGCGCCGGGTGGTGATGAGCAGGATTTCCAAAGCGCCCGCGCGTACGCGATAGGGCAGCGCCGCATATTGCCCGCCGTTCGCCGTCTTCGCCGTTACGCCACTTGCAGTCTCTGTACGCATCTCACGCAAAAACTCCGAACGCATAATAGAACAGAGCGGCGATCCCCGCCGCCGCCGGCATGGTAAGCACCCAGGCGATAACAATCCGTTGCGCCACGTTCCAGCGCACCGCGGAGGCCCGCCGCGCCGCGCCGACGCCGATGATCGCGCCCGTGATCGTGTGGGTCGTGGACACCGGAATCCCGAGATAGGTCGCCAAGAACAAGGTGATGGATCCCGCCGTCTCCGCGCAGACGCCCTG
>DATCFN010000175.1:0-2120 GCA_036509475.1 Rhizomicrobium sp.
TACCCGAAGGACGTGTTGCAAAAACGCGTGAGCGTCGAAGACGCATTGCGGGCCGTCGACGAATGCGGCGCGCCCATCGTGTCCATTCCCGGCGGGGAACCGCTGATTCACCGGGAAATGCCACAGATGGTCGCCGGCATCGTGGCGCGCAAGAAGTTCGTCTATCTGTGCACCAACGCGATTCTCCTCGCCAAACATATCGGCGACTACCAGCCCTCGCCCTACCTGACCTTTTCGATTCATCTGGACGGCAATCGGCAGCGGCATGACGAGTCGGTGTGCCAGGAAGGCGTGTTCGACAAGGCGGTCGCGGCCATCAAGCTCGCCCGTGACAAGGGTTTTCGGGTGAACGTGAATTGCACCCTGTTCAACGGCGAGAAACCGGACGAAGTGGCGGAGTTTTTCGACATGGCGACGCAGCTCCGGGTCGAAGGCATCACCGTGTCGCCGGGCTACAGCTATCACCATGCGCCGAAACAGGACGTGTTCCTGGGCCGCAACGCCAGCAAACAACTATTCCGCGAAATCTTCAAGCGCAGCCGGCGCCCCACGGGCGTCAAGTGGTCGTTCAATCATTCCTCGTTGTTCCTGGATTTTCTCGCCGGCAACCAGACCTACCAGTGCACGCCCTGGAGCAACCCCACATACAATTTGTTCGGTTGGCAGCGGCCGTGCTACCTCTTGACGGACGAAGGCTACGCGCCGAGTTACCGCTCGCTGATCGACGACACCGACTGGGAAAAATACGGGGTCGGCAAGAATCCGCGCTGCGATAACTGCATGGCGCACTGCGGCTTCGAGGGAACGGCGGTGAACGATGCCTTCAGCCATCCGCTCAAGGCGATGAAAATCGCGCTGCGCGGTCCGAAAGTCACGGGCGCGATGGCGCCGGATCTGCCCATCAAGTATCCCGCCGCCGCACGCCACGCGCCCGTCACGGCGTCCGTGCCGCTCCGCGAGATCAAGCACATGAACCGGGAGACGCGCTGATCGCGCGCGCCTAAGATGGCACGGAGGGGATGGAATCCGTGAACGACGCCGCCGATCGCCGCAGCAGCGAAATCGACGGGACCCCGGGCAGCGACGCGTTCGACGCACAGCTTAAGTCCTGGCAGCTACGCATGGAGCGGGCGCTGGCGAAGCGGTTGCCGCGAGCCGACGCGGTGCCGTCGCGTTTGCACGAGGCGATGCGCTATAGCGTACTGGGCGGCGGCAAGCGAGTGCGGCCGGCGTTACTGTTCGCCACCGCGCGCGCCCTCGGGTTGTCGGAAGATGACGTCGAAGCGGCGGCATGCGCCATCGAAGTGACGCATGTGTACTCGCTGGTCCACGACGATCTGCCGATCATGGACAACGACGACCTGCGCCGCGGCCGGCCGACCTGCCACAAAGCCTTTGATGATGCCACGGCGCTATTGGTGGGCGACGCGTTGCAGCCGCTGGCATTTCAATGGCTGGCCAACGATCCTAAGCTGCCGGCGGCGCCCGCCATTCGGCTGCGCCTGATCGACATGCTGGCGCAGGCCATCGGCACCTTCGGCATGGCCGGCGGCCAGGCGATTGATATCGCGGTTCAGGGCACGCGGCTCGATATAGCCCAGGTGGAAGATTTGCACGCGCGCAAGACCGGCGCCTTGATTCGCGCCAGCGTGCTGATGGCGGCTGAATGCGCGCCCATGCCGGATGCAAATCTCTACGCCGCGCTCGGACGTTTCGCGAGCGCCATTGGCCTGGCATTCCAGATTCAGGATGACCTGCTCGACGTGACCGGCGATAGCGCGACATTGGGCAAGGCCACCGGCGCCGACAGCGAACGCGACAAGCCCACGCATCCGGCCATCATCGGGATCGCCGCCTCGCAACAACGCGTGCAGCTGCTGCACGAGCAAGCGATTTACGCGCTGGCACCGTTCGGCGAGCGCGCCGCCGATTTGCGTTCCTTGGCCAACTGGCTCCTGTCGCGACGCCACTGACACGCGGATACATTAAGGTGCGTGGCTTGCTGGCGGCGTGCCTCATGGGCTGGATTGGGAACCTGCTTCCCGCGAACGCGGCCGCGGCAGCCGTACCCACGTTCGCCGCGCGAGGAGATGCGGCTGTATATGTTGCAAAGCGATTGG
>DATCFN010000176.1:0-12332 GCA_036509475.1 Rhizomicrobium sp.
GGCCTGGAATGGTCATCATCAACACCAGCGCGCTGGATGTGAGCATCCATGCCGTGTCGCCGGAGTTCAGCGGATCGGGCGGCGCGGCTGCCGCGAGCGCCCCCGCGCTGCTTGCCAGTGTCGCGCCGGCGGCCAATGCCGCGATTGTCCCCATCTTCTTCAAATCAAATTTCATTGTGATCCCCTTTGTGATTTTTCTGAGTTCTTCAGAGCGCGTCGCCGTCGGTTTCGCCGGTACGGATGCGCAAGACCTGTTCGAGCGTCGTGACGAAGATTTTTCCGTCGCCGATCTGCCCGGTCTTAGCCTTGCCGCTGATCGCATCGATCACCGCTTCGGCCATCTCGGTCTTCACCGCGACTTCGATTTTGATTTTCGGCAGGAAGCTGACGGCATATTCCGCGCCGCGGTAGATTTCGGTGTGGCCCTTCTGGCGGCCATAACCTTTGACCTCGGTCACGGTCATGCCCTGCACGCCGACGGCCGAGAGCGCTTCGCGCACGTCATCCAGCTTGAAGGGCTTGATGATGGCGGTGATGAGTTTCATGCCCGGATCCCCTTGTTGAAGGCTATTGCCCGTTAACGCTTCATCAAGAAACATGCCGCTTTGCTGCAAAGCGGTAAGGCATTGATTTGTATTGTGGATTGTTGAGATTCGGGTGACAGGTCGCCTTCCGGACGGCCGCGAACGCCCAAAATATAGGCAAGCGCCGCATTGTGCTTAAATTTCGACCGGAGAGTCTGGGCAGCAATTTTATGTCTGCCCTTACCGCGGCCTGCGGCTTCGGAAAGGCTCGTCGCGCTCTCGCGAAAAGGTAATCTGCCGCCATGACGGAGCGCGTTAGCGATGTGATTGTTGGCGGCGGCGGCATGGTGGGCCTGACGCTTGCCCTGGCGCTGGCGCAAGGCGGCCTGAAGGTGGCCGTTGCCGATCCCGTGCCGCCAACCACGCTGCTCGATGCGGGTTTCGATGGACGGGTCAGCGCCTTGTCCTATTCGACCCTGCGCATGTTCGAGGCGTTGGACGTCTGGCCGTTGCTGCAAGACAAAGCGCAACCGATCAAGGACATCCTCGTCACCGACGCCGCGCTTGGCGGGGCGCCGTCGCCTTTCTCATTGCATTTCGACTCGGAAGAAATCGGCCGGCCGATGGGTGCGATTGCCGAGAACCGTCACATCCGTGGCGCGTTGTTCGCGGCGCTGGAGGCGCAGCCGAACATCACGCTGATCGCGCCCGCCGCCCTGACTGCGCTGGAGGAAACATTCGGCGCGATCGTGGCCTCGCTTTCGAACGGCGACACGATGCGCGCGCAACTCGCCGTCGCCGCCGACGGGCGCGACTCTCCCATGCGCAACGAAATGGGTTTGGGCGTTATCGGCTGGTCTTATCCGCAATGGGGCATCGTCGCGACCGTCGAGCATGAAAAGCCGCATGACGGCGTCGCCTATGAACATTTCCTGCCGGCGGGACCGTTTGCCATTCTTCCCATGACGGGAAATAGATCGTCACTGGTGTGGACGGAGCGCGACGATCTTGCGCCGGCCATGATTAAATTGCCGGAAGACGAATTTAACGCCGAGATTGCGCGACGTTTTGGATCGCATCTGGGCGCGACGAAAGCGGCGGGGCCGCGCTGGTCCTATCCCCTGAAATTTCATCTGGCGCGCGCCTATGTGAAGCCGCGTTTCGCGCTGGCTGGCGATGCCGCGCATGGCATCCACCCGATCGCGGGGCAGGGGCTCAATCTCGGCTTGAAGGATGCAGCCGCGCTGGCGGAAACCGTTCTCGATGCCGCCCGGCTCGGTCTCGACATCGGCGCGCTGGATGTTCTGAAGCGCTACGAACGCTGGCGGCGTTTCGATTCGCTCACGCTTGCCGCGGCGACGGACGGTCTCAATCGGCTGTTCTCCAACGATGTCGCGCCGCTGCGCCTGGCGCGCGATCTCGGCCTTGGTGTTGTCGACGGCATCGCGCCGCTGCGAAAATTTTTCATGCGCCATGCCGGCGGCGATATCGGAAAACTGCCGCGGCTTCTGCGCGGGGAAGCCGCCTAGTTGATGCGGTCCTTGCCGCGATGGGCCAGCGCCGCGGGCAATTCGCGATAGAATCCGCGCGCGATATCGCCGATCTTTTGCGCCCGCGCTTTTTCGGCCTCCCACCGCGTATCAAATCGTTCGCCTTCGAAAACGTAGCGTGTGATGGGCGTGGCGGTGCGTGTATCGAGTTCAGCGATCTCCAGAACATCCTCGACCTGTTCTTCCGAACGGCCAATGGTATGGCGGAAATGGGCGAGCTGATCCGCGCGGTCGGTCATTTCCTGCTGTTCGCGTGCAACGTTCCGGGCGTCGAAGCGCCTCAAGGCGGCGATCAAACGCGGCCAGTAGCGGTGAACAACAATCGCCGCCAGAAGCAGAAGTGAAACGCCAATAAGCCGGCTCATCCCGGAAAACTTTCTTCGATCCAACCAAATATAGTCATGGCGCGACGTTTGACTCGAATCCCGTCAAGGGTAAACTATTTTTAAGGGCTGCCGCGAGAACAAGAAAATTGCGGCCTTGGGGGTAATGGTTTGTCGCGTGGGGCTGTTCGAATAGCGGCCATCTGTGCCGTATGTGTTTTGCTGTCGGGATGCGCCGCACCCGTCATCGGCGGACTTACGCTCGGCACGCTTGGCGCCATCGTCGATACCGTCGCCACCATTTTCACCGGAAAATCGGTGGAAGAACATGCGCTGGGCTGGGTGCTGAACAAGAATTGCAACTTCACGGAAGGCCTTCTGCGCAAGGCGCGCAGGATCTGCGAAGAACCAAATTCCGTCGAAGCCAGCAAGGATTTCACCGGATTTTTCCCGGCGTTCGGCGGCAGCGGCGTGGCGCCGCTTGAGCGTTACGCGCTTGCGCTCCAACAGGAACGCGCGGTGGAGGCGGTGCCTCTGCCGGTCGGCCCGCCCCGCAACGGCGAACACGCGCATCTCGTTCGCATCGGCGGCGACGTCGTCTATTCGATGGCCCCGATCTATGAGGTCGCGGATTTTCCGTCAGCACAGGCGCAACGTCCCGGCGCGATGTGGCCGATCTATGATGCCGAAGATATGCCGCGCCCTGCGCGCCGCGTGCCGGCGCATCACGCCAATCTGCCCAGCAGCAAAGCCGGTGGATTGCCCGGCACCTGATCTATTGCGCCGCGCCGTGAACGCCGTGGCCGCGCCGCAGATAGTCTTCACTCTGCATTTCCACCAGCCGTGAAGCCGTGCGCCGGAAGGCTTCCGCGCCATCGCCTTCGGTGTAGAGCTGGTCGGGCAGCGTAGCGGCAGAGCAGATGAGTTTCGCGCCTTCATCGTAAAGCGTGTCGATGAGAAGAATGAACCGGCGCGCTTCGTTGCGATGGGCCGCATCCATTTGCGGAACGTTGTCGATCAGCAGCGTGTGGAAATGCCGCGCGATCTCCAGATAGTCCGGCGCCGCCAAAGGCTTCGCGCACAGATCGTTGAAAGAGAACCGTGCCACATGTTTGGCGGCCTGCGGCACGATCAGCTTGCGGCCCAACACGGTGAGCGTCATCGGCTCGCCGCGTTTCTGATCGGTCAGGCGCAGCCATGCCGCATCCAATTTCGCTTCGGCGGCAGCACCCAGCGGCGTGATATAGATATCGAGTCCGCTCATCCGCTGCATGCGATAGTCGAGCGCTCCGTGCAATTCCAGCACATCCAGTTTCTCGGCGATCAGCGCGATGAAGGGCAGAAAAAGCTGCCGGTTGAGGCCGCCTTCATAAAGGCGATCCGGCGGCGTGTTGGACGTGGCCACGATCACGACGCCCAACGCGAAAAGCTGCTGGAACAGCCGGCCCAGGATCATGGCATCGGCGACGTCGGTCACTTGAAACTCGTCAAAGCAAAACAGAGTTGCATTGGCGGCGATGGACCGCGCCACCGGCGCAATGGGATCGTCGCTCGCGCCCTTTTGGCGTTCCTCGTGAATGCGCGCATGCACATCCACCATGAAGGCGTTGAAATGCACGCGGCGCTTTTTCTCTAGCGGCGCGAGTTCAAAGAACAGATCCATCAGCATGGACTTGCCCCGCCCGACATCGCCCCAGATGTAAAGTCCGCGCGGTGGCTGTTGCGGGCGCAGCAGAAATCCCCGGCGGCCGGGCTTGTAGTTCTTCAACGCGTTGGCGAGCTTTTGCAGCCGCAACACCGCGGCTTCCTGCGCGGTGTCTTTTTTCAATTCGCCGCCCGCAACAGCGGCGCGAAAGCGGGTGATCAGACGGTCTGCCATCAGCGCCGGGGCATCACCGCCCAATAGTCGAAATCCAGAATGACGGCTTCGGGATAACTCCCATCCACGTTCTTGCCGGGAAAATCGGTGCAGGGAAGGTTCTTGGTCGCGACAAGACGCAGGCGCAGCGCGCCACAATCGTTGCGGCCGGAAAATTGTGCTTTGTCCAGCACTTCACTCCACGCGAACACGGTATCGCCTGCGAACAAGGGATTGACGTGCCGTCCGCCGTTGATCGCCGCGATGGACACCGCATTGGCAAGACCGTTGAACGACAGCGCGCGTGCCAGGCTGATGACATGGCCGCCATAGATCAGCCGCCGTCCGAAACGCCCTTTGCCTTCGCTGAACTGGTTGAAATGGACCTTCGCGGTGTTCTGGTAGAGCCGCGTCGCCAGCATGTGATCGGACTCTTCGATGGTCATGCCATCGACGTGATCGATTTTCTCGCCAATCGTATAATCGTCCCACAGATGTTTGCTGCCAGAGGCAATGCTATCGAATTTCGCGAAATCCGCTGCGGGCACCGCGAGCGATTCCGCCGCGACAGCGTCCGCGAGTTTCGGCACCTCTGTTTCGGTGATGGTTGCGTTGACATCGCGCTTGCGCACCATCACCCACCGGACATAGGATAGGATTTTCGCGCCGGTTTCGTCGAAGCCGTCGGTGCGGACATAGACGACGCCGGTCTGCCGGTTGGAATTTTCCTTGAGCCCGATGATTTCGGACACGGCCGACAGAGTGGCACCCGGATAAACGGGCCTCAGAAAACGCCCCTCCGCGTAGCCCAGATTGGCCACAGCGTTCAGAGAAATATCCGGGACCGTCTTGCCGAAAATCGTGTGGAAGACGAGCAGATCGTCCAGCGGCGCGCGCGGCAGACCCAGCGATTGCGCAAACGCATCCGCCGATTGCAGTGCAAAGCGTGGACCGTAAAGCGCCGTGTAAAGTGAAACGTCACCGACCGTCAGCGTGCGCGGGGTCGCGTGCTGGAGTTTCTGACCGAGGTGAAAATCCTCGAAGAAATTTCCTGGATTTGTCTTGCCGCTCATAGGTCCTGCATCGCTATGATGGCGTCGGCCATGGCGACCGTTTGCTGCGCGATTTCGGCATGCAGCAGTTCGACCATGCGTCCGTCCAGCGCGATGGCACCTTTGCCTTTATTCTCCGGCAGGTCGAACTCCGCGATGATTTTGCGCGCCGCATCCACCTCGGCCGCCGACGGCGCAAAGACGTCGTTGCAGGGTTCGATCTGTGAAGGATGGATCAGCGTCTTGCCGTCGAAGCCATAGCTGCGGCCCTGCCTGCAGCTTTCCACGAAACCGTCGGCGTTTTGAATATCGTTGTAGACGCCGTCGAGAATGGTGAGGCCATAGGCGCGCGCCGCAGCAACGCAAATCCCCAATGCGGCGGAAAGGTTCTGCCGGTCCGACGTGTGCCGTCCGCGGAATTCCTTGATGAGGTCGTTGGTGCCCATTACGAAACAACGCAGCCGTCCGCCCGCGCCGGCGATGGCGCCGGCGTTCAAAATCGCCAGCGGTGTTTCCATCATCGCCCAGATCGTTGTCTTGCGTTCCGGGTCATGGCCGGAAAAGCGTTCCTCGATCGCCTGCAGATCGGACGGCGTCGAAACCTTCGGCACCAGCACGGCGTCGGGCTTGGCGGCCATGGCCGCGGCAAGATCGTCTTCGCCCCACTGTGTCCAGAGGCCATTCACGCGGATGACAACTTCGCGCTTGCCGAAGCCGCCCTGCTTCACGGCATCGCAAACCTGCTTGCGGGCAAGCTCTTTGGCGTCGGGCGCGACGGCGTCTTCCAGATCGAGGATCAGCGTATCGGTCGCGAGCGACTTGGCTTTCTCGATGGCGCGGGCATTTGACCCCGGCATGTAGAGAACGCTACGGCGCGGACGAATGGCGGTCATGGAAATCCCCGAAAAGCCATCCGACACCTAGACCATGGCGGCTATTTTCGGAAGCCCTTGGCGTAGGCCGCGACGTCGTCTTCGGCGAGGAAGCGGTCGGCCCAGCGTTTCATCACCTTGGCCATGCGCTCGGCCGGCACGCCTAGCTGGGCCTGCGCGACGCCGCCATTGACGCTCTCGTGGTATTCGGCGATCAGCCCGTCCCTCAGAACGAAGCGGCTGGTACCGTCTATGACAACCTTGTTGCCTTTGAACTGCTCGATCTTCGAGACGAAGCGCGAGAGCGACCGGGCATAGCCAAGATCGCCCTTCACAACCGGATCGAAGAACGTCCAGTCGTAATCGTCGGCGTCGCGGTGGAAAAGATTTTCCAGCATGTCCGCGATGGAGGCGCGGCCTTTGTGCGGGCCGTAGATGTAATCGAAATAGGTGCCGTCTTCGGTGAAGCACGCAGCCAGGGCTTTGCCGTCGCCCACGGTTGCAGCGTGGCCGAAGCGCGCCACCAGCGCCGCGAAGTCGTCCTGGTTCACGCCGCCTTCTTCAGAATCTTGCGATTGATCAGGCATTCGGCGATCTGCACCGCGTTCAAGGCCGCGCCTTTGCGCAGATTGTCGGCGACAACCCACATCGCAAGGCCATTCTCGACGGTCGGATCCTTGCGGATGCGCGAAACATAGGTCGCATCTTCGCCGGCCACTTCCACCGGCGTGATGTAGCCGCCATCTTCGCGCTTATCGACGACGAGAATACCGGGCGCCACGCGCAGAAGCTCGCGCGCCTTGGCCGCCGTGATCGGCTTCTCGAATTCGACATTCACCGATTCCGAATGGCCGACGAACACCGGCACGCGCACGCAGGTCGCGGTGAGCTGGATGTCGGGATCGAGGATCTTCTGACACTCCGCCATCATCTTGAATTCTTCATTGGTGTAGCCCGAATCCAGGAAGTCCTGAATGTGCGGTATCACGTTGAAGGCGATCTGCTTGGTGAAGAGTTTGGTCTCGATCGGATCGGCGACGAAAATCGCGCGCGTCTGGCGGAAGAGTTCGTCCATCGGATCCTTGCCGGCGCCGGATACCGATTGATAGGTCGAAACGACCACGCGCTTGATCGTGGCAAAATCGTGCAACGGCTTCAGCGCCACGACCAGCTGCGCGATGGCGCAGTTCGGATTGGCGACGATGTTTTTCTTGATGTTGTCCAGCGCCGACACGTTCACTTCGGGCACGACCAGCGGCACATCGCGGTCGAGGCGGAAATGCGAAGCGTTGTCGATGACCATCGTGCCGCCATTGGCGATCTTCTGGCCCCATATCTTGGAGACGGCGGACCCGGCGCTCATCAGCGCGATGTCGGTGCCCTTGAAGTCGTAATAGTCGAGCGCCTTCACCTTCAGGATCTTGTCGCCGAAGGAGATTTCCTTGCCGACCGAACGCGTGGAGGCCAGCGCCACCACTTCGGATGCGGGAAAGGCGCGTTCCGCGAGGATGTTCAACATCTCCCGCCCGACATTGCCGGTCGCGCCGACAACGGCGACCTTATACGACATGATATTTCTTCCTTTGTCAGAAACCCGCGCGCGGCGGATGTGCGGCAGACATAAGCCATAGGGGCGCGGCGGAAAAGAGGCGAAGGCGTTATTGGCCCGAAGTTTGCCAATGCAGGGGCAGCATGGCGCGTGGCGCATGGAGCCGCCGATATCGCCGCCGAAAAAGGTCATCCCATCCATGCGATAATGCACACGGCGACGGCCGTTGATCGTCTCGCTTTCGGCGTGAATGGGGCCGGGCAACAGGCCTTGGGGCGACATACCGGCGGGTTATTGGCTCAAAGGCCAATGACGGATTGCGCCGCCAGCCCATCGATCTCGCCGTCGCTCAAGGACAATTCCGATTGCAGGATTTCGCGCGTGTGTTCGCCCAACAAAGGCGGCGGCAGCCGATAGTCGGGCGGTGTCCTCGAAAGGCGCAACGGACTGGCGACAAGACCGACCTCGCCACAGGCGCGCGCCATTGAATGGGTCAGTCCACGCGCCACGGCCTGCGGGTCGGCAAAGGCCTGGTCCACGCGGTTGATCGGCCCGCACGGCACATTGGCCGCTTCCAGCAAGGTGATCCATGCGGCGGTCGTCCGCGTTTGGAAAAGCGACGTCAGAAGGCCGACCAACTCGGTGCGATGCCCGACGCGATCGGCATTGGTGGCAAAGCGCGCGTCGGTCGCCATGCCGGATGCGGCGCAGAAGCGGCGGAATTGCCCGTCATTGGCGATGGCAAGAATCATAAAGCCGTCCGCCGTTGCGAACACCTGATAGGGTACGATGTTGGGATGGGCATTGCCCATGCGGGTCGGCACCATGCTGCCCGATAGGTAATTCGTCGCCTGATTGGCAAGCGCCGCCGCCTGGCAATCGAACAGCGCCATATCGATGCTCTGTCCTTCGCCGGTACGCTGCTGATGGATGAGCGCGGCCTGGATGGCGATGGCGCTGTAGAAGCCGGTGAAGAGATCGGAAACCGCGACGCCCACTTTCATCGGTTCGGCACCGGGCGTCCCGTCCGGTTGGCCGGTGACGCTCATCAATCCGCCCATGCCTTGCACCAGATAATCGTAACCCGCTTTGTCCTTGTAGGGGCCGGTATGGCCAAAGCCGGTGACGGAGCAATAGATCAGTGCCGGATTTTCCGCCGCCAGCGACTCATAATCGAGCCCGTATTTTGCCAGCGCGCCGGTCTTGAAATTCTCGACCACGACATGCGCGCGTCGCGCCAGCCTTTTGATTAATGCCGCGCCTTCGGGCTTGGCGAAATCTATGGCGACGGATTTCTTGTTGCGATTGGCGGTGAGGAAATAGGTGGCATCGCCGCGTGCGCCGTCCGCGGCCTCTACAAAAGGTGGCCCGAAGTGGCGCGTCTCATCGCCTTCGCCGGGCTTCTCGATCTTGATGATGTCGGCGCCCAGATCGCCAAGGATTTGTGTCGCCCAGGGCGCGGCCAGCACCCGGCTCAAATCCAGCACACGAATATGCGATAGCGCGCCCACGGAAATCCCTTTGGGCCAAACTAACCGGCAGAGCCTGTGCAACGCAAAAGGGCGGACCGAACGGCCCGCCCTTTTCATGCGATACAATGTTTTTAACCGCCGAGGTCGATGACCGCGCGGCGGTTCTGGGGCTCGCGCACATTCGGGCCTGTCGCCACCAGCGGGTCGTGAAAGCTCTTGCCCGTGGTGGTGATCTCATCGTTGCTGAGACCGTCGCTCACCATCTGGCTCTTCACCGTTTCGGCACGGCGTTCCGACAGCGCCTGATTGTAGCTGTCCGATCCCACAGTATCCGTATGGCCTGTCACCAGGATACGCACCGGGCCGCTCGTCTGGGCCGTCTTCACGGCTTCGGCTACGACGCTCTGCGCTTCAGGCGACAGGTTCGATTTGTTGAAATCGAAGAAGACGATGAATGTCCTTACTGCCGCAGGGGCGGGCGGCGGCGGGGGAGGGGGCGGCGGAGGGGGTGGTGGGGCTTGCTCGGCAACACGCTCGGCCGACCACGGATACCAGCGAAGGCCCGCCATCACGACGTGCTCTGTCAGACTGTGATTGGTGAGCGGGGCGCCGATGTTGCCGTTCGAATCGTCCCGCAGATTGCGGTAGTGGTAATCCACGAACAGATCGACATTGTGCGAGACGCTGTAGGTGATGCCGCCAATGCCCTGCCACATGAAGTGGTCGTCGCGGTCGGTGTGAAGATCACCCAGGCCGAGGGGGTTGTCGAACTTGATGCGATCGTTGCCGACGCCAGCACCCGCGCCGATCGAGATCTTCAATCGCGGCAGGATGGGAATATCGTAAAGACCGTTCAGCATAAGCGAGCGGACTTCCGCGTGACCGCTGGATGAGACACTGCCGGCGGCGGTGTCGAAGTCATTGGTGCTGTGGCGATCCCAGCCTGTTTCCAGCTCGACGCGGAACGGATGGAAATTGTAGCCCACTGTGCCCGCGACGATTGCGGTATCGCTCGTGTCCAGCTTGCCATCGATGCCGGCGCCGATCACCCGCGGATCGTTGAGATGATCCCAGCCGGCACCAAGGCCCAGATACCAGCCGTCTCCGGCGATGGCAGGTGTGGCCAACAGGGCCATCGCCGCGCCAGCAAGAATAATTGTACGAAATTTCATGGCCAACCTCCTCGTTAAGCAGGAGGCATTCCCCCCGCGCCGCGGCTCTTACACAGGCGCAGCACTGGGCTAACGGGTTGGAAGGTAAAAGGTTTCTCGAATTGCGAATTGTTCAGATTTCGGTGCGCACATCCCACAGTTCCGGATAAAAGCGCAGCGATAATGCTTTTTGCAGATAGGACACGCCAGAGGTTCCGCCGGTGCCGGCCTTCGCCCCGATGATGCGCTCCACCGTCTTCATGTGGCTGAAGCGCCAGAGATGGAACCGGTATTCGAGATCGACAAGTTTCTCGGCCAGTTCGTACAAATCCCAATGCGTTTCGACGTCGCGATAGACTTGCCGCCAGGCTTCGGTCACGCGCGGATCGGAAACGTAACTCTGCGAAAAATCACGTTCGATTTTTTCCTGCGGCACCGGAAAGCCGCGGCGCGCCAGCAGGGCAAGCGATTCATCATAGATGCTGCGTTCGTTCAGCGCGGCATTCACCTGCACCGCGATCGCAGGCTGCGATTCGTACACGCGCGCCATCTGGCTGTTCTTGTTGCCAAGACGAAATTCCAGCATGCGGTACTGGAAAGATTGAAAGCCCGACGACTTTCCCAAAGCCGCGCGGAAATTCGAATAGTCGAACGGCGTCATGGTCGAAAGAATTTCCCATGACTGGATCAGGTTCGACTGTATGCGCGCGACGCGCGCCATCATTTTGAAAGCAACGCCGAGTTCGCCCTCGCGTATCTGCCGGATCGCGGCGCCGATCTCATGCAGGCAGAGCTTGATCCACAATTCCGAAGCCTGATGAATGACGATGAACAGGGTTTCGTCGTGGTGCTCCGTCAGGGGCGTCTGACAGGCGAGCAATTCGTTCAGCTTCAGATAGTCCCCATAAGACATGTCCTTGCGGAAATCCCAATGCACATTCTCGCCGGCCAGGTCGACGGCGGGGCCGGGAGGGGCATTTTGAGGGTCGGGGGGTGCGGTCATGAAGCCTCGCGGGGAACTTTAACGCTGCGGCGATGGAAGGAGTCGCGAGCCATTTGCGAGGATGCTATTGTCCGCGCCGCAGCGAGACAATGTGGGTTTTCAATGGGTCTTACGATGAAGGTGGGCGCGCTTTCGCTCGCGGGTGTGATGATGGCCGGAACGGCCTTTGCCAAGCCGGTGCAGAAATGCGCGAAACCCGAAGAGGTGACGGCAATTCAGACGTCTGCCATCCAGCAGGAATTGATGGTGGCGGCGCTGACATGCAACCAGATCACGAATTTTAACGCTTTCCAGACCGGGTTCAGCCGGGAATTGCAGGCGTCGGACGTCACTTTGCACAACATGTTCAAGCGGATTTTCGGCGCGCGGGCCGGCGAAGATCAATTCCATGCCTTCAAAACGCGCATGGCCAACGATTCTTCGATTCGCAGCATTCACGACAATGCCAGCTATTGCCACGAGGCGGAGACGGTCTTTGCCGCCGCCCTGGCGCCTGCCAAGCCGACTTTGGCGGCTTTCGCCTCCAGCGTGACGGTTCAGGAGCAAAGCCCCGTCGACAGCTGTGAGATTCGCGTGGCGGTTTCGCTGAGCGGTGCAGGCGGAAGCTATATTTTGCCCAAGCCAAAGCCGCTGACGGACAGCACCGGCGCGCCGATCGTCACGGCGCCGGCTGATTCTCCGGTTTCGACCACGCCGGTGATGCCTGCAGCTCCCGCCGCGGCGCCAACGACGACGCCCGCACAGTAGCTTTCGCAACAGTCAAAAGGCGCGTGGCCCAAGGGTCGCGCGCCTTTTCTATTGCCTGTGCATTCGATGCAAACGAAACGCGGCACAAAAAGAACGGGCGGGCACAAGGCCCGCCCTTCCAGTTTCATGCCTGAGGCAGCGATTACATTCCGCCGCCGTGGCCGAGGTCGATAACCGCACGGCGGTTCTGAGGCTCGCGAACGTTCGGGCCGGTCGGAACCAGCGGATCGT
>DATCFN010000177.1:0-3553 GCA_036509475.1 Rhizomicrobium sp.
CGCGGACAGACCAGGTTGCCGTCCCAAGGAGCGTGATCATCGAGGCCGCAAGCGCGGCATTGGTATCGAGCCATTGTTATTTCCTTGGTCAAATATCCTAGCGGAGCGCGAGGGCGGCGATGAGCCCTCGCCTACTGCTGCACGCGACTCGAATTGCGCGAGTCAATTTCTAAATCATTGCGCGGCAAATTAGATCGCGCTTCCCCCGACTCCAATTTTTAGGCAGACTCTCAAGTTGCAAACTGATTCGTCGGTTTGCGCCCCGCAACTGCTGGAGAAAACGACAACCCAGACAGCAAAAACCCCGCTCTGAAGCGGGGCTGCTTTCCGGCCGAGGCCGGGGAAACTCGTGATCCTGGCAGACACGACTTTCCCCCAACTCAGGCCGCTAGTCAATCGAAAACTTCGTTTTCGATAACGGGCGGACTTGTGCCGGTTTTTGGCCCCTTCGGGCGGGTTGCTGTGCAACCCGAACGGAGAAACTATGCCTAATTTCAATAGGTTATCTTACGGCTGTGGCACCCCTGCCCTGCCCGGCTTCAACTTGTCCAAGACCTACGCCGCGTGGCCGGTCTGGGCAGGAAGCACGGCAAAAGAAATCAAATTTCAGCAGATGCCGAAGCGAGTCGCGGTTAGACTCTGGCACCGAGCCCGCGACTTCGATCGACGCACGCACGTCATGGGCAAGCATGGCGGTGTGCTCGGGCACACGACCTTGCAGGTGCTGCACACGTTGATTTTCGACTTCCTCAATTTCGCGAGCGGCCGGCTCGACCCGTCCTATGCAGCGATCGCACGCAAGGCGAATGTCTGCGCGCGCACGGTCGCCACAGCCCTGCAGAAGCTTCGCGCCGCCGGCATCCTCAACTGGGTGAACCGCTGCGTCGAGAAATGGGAAGACGGCCAGTTCCGGCTTGAGCAGGAGACGAACGCCTATGCGATCCTGCCTGACAGTCAGTGGCGCGGCTACACGCCGCCGATGGAAGCGCCCCCGCCCCACTCGGATACGTGGGGCGCAACGCCTCCCCTGCCCTCTCTGTTGGCCCAGGCGACCGCAGAACGCGACGCCGGCGGCGGCATGCGTCAGGTGCTATCGATCCTCGACAGCGATCCGACCGACGAGCTGGCGGCGGTGCTGGCGCGGCTCGGCCGGACAATGCAGGAGCGCAATTCATGAGGCTTTTACTGGACTGCATGCCCTGCAAAGAAACCGCAGAGAAGGCTTTTTTCTTACTTAGACTGATGAAATAAACCCGACCAACAGCAAGAAAAGCGGAACGCGCCAAGAGGCGCGTATAGAGTCATATTGCCTTGGGGGCTCATTGCCGCCCCCAAACCCCGCTAGGATATTTCCACAAGGAAATTGCAAGTTTGAGTCCAGGCTGGATTGTCGTTCCGACCCGCGCCCATCATCGCGCACGTTCAATCGCCAGCTCGAGATCCAGACCGCCGCCGCCGATCGCTTTAAGAGATTGTCGCCGGCCGCGCGCCGCCGCCGCCAGTTCGAACCGCGCCTCACCGCGATGCCGCGTAAAGTCCGTCATGCCGCCGCGGACGCGGCTTGACCGTGCTTCGCCCGGCTTAGGGGCCAGCCCCTCGGCGCGCTCCAAGGGGCTTCCACCCAAAACGACAGACGAAATTGCCGAAGGCGTCAATTTCGTTGCGTTTCGGGCCCCTGCGAAGCCCCTTTCCGCTTGCACACCCCGGTCTCGCCGACGGGCAGAGGTTCAGTTGCTGAACCTCAAACCCGAAAGGAAAGATCATGGAAAAGCAAGACCTATACACGAGAATTACCAATCGCATCATCGCCGAATTAGAAACCGGCACCCGTCCCTGGCTGAAACCGTGGGACGCGGAACATGCGGCGGGACGCATTACCAGGCCCTTGCGGCACAACGGCATCCCCTACCGCGGAATTAATGTCATCAACCTGTGGCTGACAGCGACAGCGCGGGGCTATAGCTGCCCGATTTGGTTGACCTTCAAACAGGCGCAAGAACTGGGCGCGCATGTGCGCAAGGGTGAGCATGGCGAACTTGTTGTGTATGCCAGCAAGATCACCAAAGCCGCGACCACGGCAAAGGGCGACGAGGTGGAGCGCGATATTCCGTTCTTGAAGAGCTACATTGTCTTTAATGGCGAGCAGATCGAGGGTTTGCCGGCGCAGTTCACCGCGCCTGCCGCGCCGATGCTCGACCAGGTGGCGCGCATCGCGCATGCCGAAGGCTTCTTTGCGGCGACGGGAGCGGAGGTGCGGCACGGAGGAAACCGCGCCTACTATGCCGCCGGCGGGGATTATGTGCAGCTTCCGCCCTTCGAGACGTTCCGCGACGCAACGGCCTATTATGCGACCTTGGGGCATGAGTGCATCCACTGGACCAAACACGAGAAGCGGCTCAATCGGGAGTTTGGCCGCAAGCGTTGGGGCGATGAAGGCTACGCGGCCGAGGAGTTGGTTGCAGAGCTGGGCAGCGCGTTTCTTTGCGCTGATCTTGGTCTGACGCCCGAGCCCCGGCCGGATCATGCCGCCTATATTGAAAGTTGGTTGAAAGTGTTGCGCAACGACAAGCGCGCCATCTTTACAGCAGCCGGCTACGCCGAGCGCGCAACAGCTTTCCTTCATGATTTGCAACCGAAGGCGGCGACTAAACCAGCCGAAGACTACGGGGCCGCCGCATAGGCGGTCCACGGGCATTTAGTCAACCTTTCCAGAGGTGGCGGCTGAGACTTTGCGTACCGAGCCCCCTTCAGCTGTGCGAATTACCGTATTCGAAGGCTAATTTGCATGCTTCTGAGCAACAACCTGGCATGGTCGATCGCCTCCTGCGTTTTAGGATCAGACGTGGCGCGCTCTTTGTCGAGTGCTGCGTCCGATCGGACGAGCGCCGTTCCCATGGAAAATTTCTCAATCGTCTTTTCGCGGCTGAGTATTTTAACGATTTCTGCAAGGCAGAAAGTTGCGGCCATGGCTTCGCCCCTCGCATATATGACGCGGCGCGACATTCCCGATACGAAGCTTTCTAGCTCCGTGACACGAGCGATCAGTTTTTGTTGCTGTTCCTCATTCATTTTCGTATTTGCCGTCTGCGCGCGTAGTAGCACTGATGAGTGTCGAGCTTGCCTTTCAGGAGCTAACTGGTGGTCTAAAATTCAGTCGTTAATGGGCCAATCGGCCATGGACGTGCTGTCGGCAGCATCACCCAGATGTTGAACAGGCGCTCCGCAATTTCGTCGTCCTCGTGGCGGTAGGCGTCCGTCATGGCCTCAAACACCTCCTGTTCCAATTCAACAATGATGCGCCTCTTGGCCGGATAGAGAACCACGTTCGCCTCCCTCGCAGCACAACCATCTGCGGAAGGTTGCACGAGCTAACACAACTGCCGGTTGAACTCAAGGGGGTGGCAGCGAATGAAAAGGCTAGACTGGAAACAAAATCGTGAAATGTTGCTCAGTTCTGGCGCGGGGCCGCGCGGCCCGGGACTTGCGGACGTGCCTGGGATTTGGCTTTGCTGAAGCGGCGACCCGCTCTTTGTGAAGCGTCGAGGGACAATCA
>DATCFN010000178.1:0-2150 GCA_036509475.1 Rhizomicrobium sp.
GTCGACGGGTCGATGCCCATCGAAAATGCGTCCGACGGCAGAAGACCCGGTCCGACGCCGAACATCACGCGGCCGCGCGTCTGGTGATCGAGTTGGATGATGCGGTTCGCCGCCATCAGCGGGTTGTGATAGGGCAGCGACACCACGCCGGTGCCGAGTTTGATGCGCCTGGTGCGTTCGGCCACGGCAGCGATGAACAGTTCGGGCGAGGAGATGATCTCGAAACCCGCGGAGTGATGCTCGCCCACCCAGGCTTCGTCATATCCCAGCCGGTCCAGATGCTCGATCAGCTCCATGTCGCGCTGGATGCACAAAGTCGGATCTTCATCGACAGGATGAAAAGGCGCGAGGAAAATTCCGTTGCGAAGTTTCACGGTCATGGCGTGTCCCCAAATATCGTTTTGCCGATTATGCCATCTCAGACGCGCCGAGTCTCACAGCGGCGGCGTTTCGAATCCGCCTGTCTCGCGCTCTAACGCTGCGGCAAGATCGAAGAGGCGGTCCTCGTTATTCCAGCGCCCCACGAGCTGGACGCCGACCGGCAGGCCTGACGCGGTGCGGCCGGCCTGCAGCGCCAGCGCCGGCGCATGCAATGAGGTCGCCAGGGAAATCCAGTTGAGCAGTGATCCGTAAGGCACGGTCTTTCCATCCACCTCTATGACGCGATCCGCGAAGCTTCCCTGATGATTGTGCGCAAAAGCCGTGACCGGCGTAACCGGCATCAGAATCGCGTCGTAACCCTCGTCGAAGAAGGCGGCGAGCTTGTCCTTTTGTTTTTGGCGAGCGACAGCGGCACGGGCGATGTCGCGATAACTCGCCGTCGATGACAGCCGGAATGCCGCGCCGCCATCGCCACCTTCGGCCAGCGTCTTGCGATCCTGCTCATGCATCGCCGCGAAGGCGTTGTAGACGTCGTCGGGCAGACCGCTACCCAACACGGCAGCCAGTGCTTGCATGTAGGGCGCCATTAATTCCGCTCCTGCGAGCGGCAGTTCTGCGTTTCCGATGGTCGCGCCTTGGCGAGACAGCGCATCGGCCGCACGACCGACTGCCACGCGAACGTCGTGCGCCAGGGGGAATGCCGGGTCTTCGTCCCACACCGCGATGCGCGCACCTTTCGCGGATGTCTCGGCATTGCCGTTATTTCCGCGCAACACATTCCATAACAACCGCAGGTCGCCAACATTGCGCGCCATCGGCCCGACGACTCCCAGATCGCCATTGTCGCTATAGGAATCCGGAGCGGGCGGGATATGACCGCGCAGCGACAGCACGTTCCATGTCGGCTTCAGCGAAACCACGCCGCAGAAGTTCGCCGGATGGCGCAGCGACCCGCCGATATCCGATCCGATTTCCAGCGGCGTGATCCCAGCCGCCAGCGCGGCGGCGGCACCGCCCGACGATCCACCCGGCGTGCGCGTCACGTCATAGGGATTGTTCGTCGTGCCGTAGATTTCGTTGTAGCTCTGAATGTCGCCGAGCATGTAAGGCACATTGGTCTTGCCCCATATCACTGCGCCCTGCTTGCGCGTGGCGGCGACAACGTCGGCGTCGTTGCAATCTTTCCTGCGGCCATGAAATCCGCGCGCACCGGACGACGCAGGCATGCCGTACACATCCAGCCCGTCCTTGATCGTCATCGGCAAGCCGGCGAGCACGCCGAGATCGGCTTTGTGCGCGCGCGCATCGTCAATGGATTTGGCGGCGGCGCGCGCATGATCCAGATCGGTTTCGATCACCGCATTCAGCTTCTGGTGCAGTTTGTCATTGCGCGCGACATGCAGATCGAGAAGCTCGCGCGCGGAAATCTTCTTGGCTGCAAGATCGGCCAGCATGTCTCGCGCCGTAGCGTAAACTTCGGTCATCGCGGCCTCTCTTGTCTGTGCGAGCGGATGACATAAGGTCTGGCCGCCGAGGTCAAGCACAGGTCTGCCATGCGCGCCGCCGTTTTTCGCGAGATGTCCAAACCGCTGGTGGTGGAAACCCTGCCCGATCCCGAACCCGGCGCGCACGAACTGATATTGCGGGTGAAGAACTGCGGTATCTGCGGCTCGGATCTGCATATGACAGAACCATCCAGCATCATGCCGCTCGCGCTGGGCTCCGTAATGGGACACGAATTTTCCGGCGAAGTCGCGGCGGTGGGAAGT
>DATCFN010000179.1:0-8554 GCA_036509475.1 Rhizomicrobium sp.
CAAGTCGCAACGATCGCGGCCGGACCGGCACCCGTGTACGGCATGCCCATCTTTTCGAGATAGGCCGGCGCCACGGCCGCGAGTTGATCCTGCCCCATCGCGTGCTCGACCATGTTGAAGACCAAATCCGGCTCACAGGCGGAAACCGAGCGCGCAAAGACGTCGTAATCGGGGTCGAACGGCACCAGCTCGACGAGATGCCCGTTGGCGGTGAGGACTTCCACGATCTGCCGGGCGGTAAGAAGCGAGTCTTCGACCTCAGGCGGCGCCTGTGACGGAATATCCAAATGCAAAACGACAACCCGCATAAAAATTCAGGCCGCGACGCGGCGGCGCGGTGCCAGAGCGGGATGACGCTTCAGGAACGATGTCATGATTTTGCCGATGAGCTGGCGATAGGTCACGCCTTCATAGTCGGCAATGAAGCAAAGGTCGGAATGTTCGGGGCGCAGTCCGGCGATCGGATTGACCTCGATGAAATGCGGCCTGCCATTGGCGTCGCAGCGGATGTCGATGCGTCCGCCGTCGCGGCAGCGCAGCGCCCGCCATGCCGCCAGCGCGACTTCGCCCGCGGATCTGGCCTCGGGCAACAGCGTGGCGCGCACGATCTCCACCCGTTCTTCCCAGCCTGTGTCCTTGTTCTCGAAACCATAGCCATCGCCGATCCAGCCCGGCTTCGGCTTGATCTCCGTCACGCCGAGCACGCGGGCATCTTCGCCGGTGCCGGTGATGCCGACGGTAAACTCGCGGCCGGACAGGAACGTCTCGACCAGAACCGGCTGGTTGAAGCGGCGCAGCAATTCTTTCGCAACCGCCGACAGCGCCTTGCGGTCCGTGACCTTGGACTTCGCATTGACGCCTTTGCCGGACCCTTCGGCGACCGGCTTCAGGAACAGCGGGAACGGCAAATTGATCTTGCCGATGTCGGACGGCTTTTCGATCAACGCAAAGTCCGCGGTCGCCACGCCCTGGCTGCGCACGACATTCTTGGTCATCGCCTTGTCCAGCGTCAGCGCCATGGTGAGCGCGTCGGAGAAGACATAAGGAATTTGGTAGGCATCGAGCAACGTGGGCACCTGCGCCTCACGCGCGAGGCCATGCATGCCTTCGCAGAAGTTGAACACGGCGTCCCAGCGCTCGCCGCGCACCAGCGCTTCGGCAAGGCGCTTGATGCCGCCGATCTTCACCGGCTCCCAGCCATAGCCGGCGAGCGCGTCGCAAATGGCGTCGATCGTGATCTCGCTGTCGAACTCGGCCGTCTCTTCCTCGCTGTAACCCATCGCGAGGTAGTCGGTCCGCAGGTCATAGCAGATGCCGATCCGCATCATCTATTCCGCCGCCAGTCTGTGTTTCGCTTTGGGCTTGTTCGCGCCCAGCGTGCCGCCCGGATCGGGATACGAATAGATGCCGCCTTCGAAATTGCGCAGCAGCAGGTTGTCGCCGTCGCGCCCGACCACGCAGTCCGGCGCGATCTGAATCTTGCCGCCGCCGCCCGGCGCATCGACCGCGAAGATCGGCGTCGCGTAGCCGGTGGTGAAACCACGCAGGCCTTCGATGATTTCCAGCCCCTTGTCGACCGTGGTGCGGAAATGGCCGGAGCCGCGGACCGGATCGGTCTGATAGAGGTAGTAAGGCTTCACCCGGCGCTTCAGCAGGCCGTGCATCAGCGGTTTGATAATGGAGATGTCATCGTTGATGCCCTTCATCACCACGGTCTGCGAGCCCAGCGGAATGCCCGCATCGGCCAGCCGCGCCAGCGCCTCGGTCGTTTCCGGCGTGAACTCGCGCGGGTGGGTGACGTGGATGCTCATGAACAGCGGGTGATGCTTCTTCAGCATCTTCACGAAGTCCTTGGTGATGCGCTGCGGCAGCACCATGGGAATCTTAGTCCCGAAGCGCAGGAATTCGACGTGCTTCATCTTGCGCAGGCGGGTCAGCAGGTAATCCAGCTTCTCATCGGCGATGGAAAGCGGATCGCCGCCCGACATCAGCACGTCGCGTATCTCGGTGTGGCTCTCGATATAGGCCAGCGCCTGGTCCCATTGCTTGGGTGAGAGCTGGTACTCGCCGCCCGGATTGCCGACCGCGCGGGCGCGGGTGCAGTAGCGGCAATAGGTCGAGCAGGTGCCCGTCGTGAGGAACAAAACGCGGTCGGGGTAACGGTGAACGATACCCGGCACCGCGGTGTCGTGGTCTTCGCTCAAGGGGTCGATCGATTCGCCCGGCAGGACGATGTCTTCCTTGGTGGTGATGACATGGGTGCGCCGAAGCGGCTCTTCCGCGTCATCGCGGCTCATCAGGCTGGCGTAATAAGGCGTAATGCCGACGGGCAGCGCACCGTTGTGCCGGGTGGCCGCTGTCCGCTCGTCTTCGGACAGGACAAAGACCTTCTCCAGGTCGGCGAGGCTGCGGACGCGGGCCTGAAACTGCCAGTGCCAGTCGTTCCACTCGGCACTGGTCGTGCCGGGATAGAAGCGGCGATAAAAGGCACGCGTCTCGTCGGACACGGGAAAACGCAGACGGGGCTTGGCTTTGGCAGCGCCAATCGTCGCGATTTGCTTAGCATTCCGGGCTTGGAGGACGGTACTGGCGACGGGCTTCTCTTGGCCGGTTCGCAACGGAGGCTTGGCGTCTCGCCCCCGCAACAGTTGGAGACTCATTGTGGTCTCGTAACGCTCCTGGTTTTGCCTCGAAGGCCCCAGCGACCTCAACCGGCATACCTAACCATGTGGATATTTAGCCGGTTTGAGCCTTTGTCAAGTGAAGCAAGGCGAATACTGGAATTCGCATGCCATTCTACCAATAAAGCACCCAAGTAATGACGATGCATTACTCAAGTTTATTCAAGTAAAGGCACTCATTATGCCGCATGCGTCACGCGTTCTTAATTTTCGCTGTTCGTGCGCATCGCAAGACGAAGCGGCGTCCACACATGCTTTAACTCACGCGGCTTTCGCACATGCGCGACTCAGATGCGCGATGAAGCGTTCGCGCTTTGACGAAAAGTGATTCAGGACTGACTCGCGCCCATCACTGAGAAGTCTGTGGACCGCGATAATCTCGCGCATCGTAAAGCTGCGTCACGCGGATGTGGTGTCCGCCGATGGGGATTGTGACGGTGCTGATGAGTGCGAACGAATCGAATGTGCGGCGCACGGACGACGCTTCCTCCGGCGACAAGACCATCAGCACGCGATGTGCGGGGCGGGTGAGCCGCAGGGTCATCTGGAAGTGATCGTCGTCATGCAGATCGCGGTCCCAATCGCGGACCAGCGCTGTGCGCGGTGCCGCATAATAGAGCAGTTCGCCCATGACGCTGCGGTTGACGCCGGCGATGATGGCGAAATGACCGGCGCGGGCTTCGTCGGCGACGGCCGCCCCGAGCTGCTGCCAGCCCTCCATCCGCTTGAAGGCGTTGCCCTGCCCGATCAAGCCCGTGAAAAGCGGCGACATCCAAACCAGCGCGAGCACGAACAGCGCCAGCCCGTCGAAGATGAACGAAAACCATAGCAGGCGGTGATTCCACAGGCCGAACAGCGTGATCACGGCCAGCGGCGTGGCCGCGACATAGGCCGTAGCTGCCCAATTGGCGTTGGCCTCGGAGATAAAGGACTGGACGATAATGAGAATGAGCGGCGGTGCGCAGAATGCCGCCAGAATCAGACGCCCTTCCTCACGTTCCGGCCCACGCGCCAGTTTCCAGAACCCCAGCAGCAGGCCGACCATCAGGAACGGACCGAACACGCCGAACTGGCCACCGATAAAACTGACAAGCCCCATGATGCTATAGCGGGCATGATCCCAATCGGCATTCGACTCCGTGTGGGCCACGGTCGGAAAATGATGCGCCGCATTCCACAACACGTTCGGCAGCAACAGCAGCAGGCCGATGACAAGGATGGCAGCGCCGCGGCCGCTCAGGACGACCCGCCGCGCGGTGGGTGAAACCAGCGCCGCGATACCCGCGCAGAGCAGGAAATAGAACATCGCGTATTTGGCTTCGAGGCCCAGGCCGAAGGCGATGCCGGTCAGCAACACCCAGCGCCAGCGCGGATCTTCCATCGCCCGCACAAATCCGTAGAGCGCGCCTGCCCAGAAAAACAGCAGCGGCACGTCTGTCGAGATCAACCCTGACGAATAAGAGACGCCGGGCGTGGTGAGATAGGCCAGTGCGCTCCACAGGCCGATACGCGCATCGTCGAATAGCCGGCGCGCTATCCCGAACACAAACAGCGCCGTGACGGCATGTAGCAGCGGCGAGCCGAGGCGGATGGCCCATTCGTTCTCGCCAAACACCGCCGTCGTGAGCCAGATAACCCAGGCGATCATGGGCGGCTTGGAGAAGTATCCCCAGGCGGGGTTTTGCGACCACCACCAGTATTGCGCCTCGTCCGGATACAGATCGAGCGGCGACAGCAGCAGCACGGCGATGCGAAACGCCGTCACCGCGGCGATCACGGCAAGCGCAACATGAAGCAGGCGGCGGTCCTGAACGCTCATTCCGAAGGCGGCTCCGTAACCTGGGGCGTGGGCGTCACGCGGTAGAAAATGATGTGCTCGCGGCGCCCGCGCGAATAGTTGAAACCGGAAAGTTCGTCCACCGGCTGGGCGAGCGCGCTCAGCTGGCCGAGCTTGGTGAGGAATTTCACGTTCTCATGGTCCTCGACCAGAACCAGACCGCCCTGTCCGGCCGCGATGACCGCCGCCGAGGTCCCGCTTTGTATCTGCGTATCTGTGCCGAGCAGGAAGACAAGGCTGGGCTCGACATAGCCGGCGAGCACCACGGGCGGATCGTCGGGCAACCTGTCTTTCGCCACCAAGGCCGCGGCCTTCGGACTCATCCAGATCTGATCGACCTTGGGCGCCACGCCCCAGCCGATCAGGGGATAGAAAATCACCGCCGCCGCGACCGCGCACATCGCCGCGATGTTGGTCTTGCGCATGACGAGAAACACGACCGCCGCCAGCCCCGCCGCGCCACCGATGACGGCGCCCGCGATCAGAAGCGGATCGAAACCCTCACCGAAATATTTGGGCGCGAAAATGGGGATCACCGTGAAAAAGGCCACGCCGACAAAGAATTGCAGCGCCGCCAGATAACGCAACACGCGCTCCCAGGTCGGCTCATTCGGCGTCGCCGCGCGCATCGCCCACAGCGCGCCGAGGAATGCTACCGCCGGATAGGCGGGCAGGATGTAATGCGGCAGCTTGGTCGGGACGATCTCGAACATCGCCCAGGCCGCGCCGCCCCAGGCCAGCAGATAGCGCATCGCCGGATCGCTCCGCCCTGAAATGCCGTTGCCAATTCCGGGAAACACGAACAGCGTCGCGGGCCACAACGTCACGCTGGCGAGGAGCAGATAATAGCCGGGCCATTCGCCGTGGCTTTCCTGGCCGCCCAGGATCTTGGCCGCGAAGTCATGGCCAAGCGATTGTTCATAGAACTCGCCGCCGCTGGCGAATGCTATGGCGATGCCCCATGGCAGCACGATCACCGCCGTCAACAGCAGACCCCAGCCCCAGTGAACGGTGCGCAGCCACTTCCAGTCTTTGTCCCACAGCGAGATCGCGACAATCGTCACGGCGAGTACCACGACAATAATCGGCCCCTTCAGGAGAACGCCGATTGCGAACGCGGTCCATCCGCCCAGCGCCACCCACAAGGATGGCGGCACCTGTCCCAATCGCGCGGCGAGATAGGATCGTAAAAGCAGCGCCTGCGATCCCAACACGGTGGCGAGAAGTACCGCATCGGTCTTGGCTATTCGCGTTTCCGCCGTGAGCGACACGGTGAACCCGATCAGCGCCGCGGCGATCAGCGCCGTCGATGGAGGCGCCAGCGCACGCGCGCACCAATAGGCCAACATGACGGCGATAAAGCCGCCGATCAGCGACGGCAGGCGATAGGTCCAGATTTCGTTATAGGGCGGCTTGCTGAATGCGAGCGTCGAGGCCGCCTGCATCCAGTAAATGCCGATCGGCTTCTTGTAGCGCGGCCCCACGCTGTAGCGGATGTCAACATAATTACCCGTCTCGATCATCTGCTTGGAGGCCTGCGCAAAGCGGCTCTCGTCGCGGTCGAGCGGCGGCAGGCTGAAGAAGCCCGGTATCCAGGCGATGACGCACAGAAGGAAAAGCGTCGCCAGCGGCCAGCGCGAGAGCAAAGCCAAAACAGGCGAGGCTTCTGGCTTCGCCGTCTCTACCGCCTCGCTCATATGGAACGCCTATTGAATGGTCTGCCCCGAAGGGCGAAGATTGTTAACGGATGGCACATGCTTTGCCGAGCCGAACGGCGCGGATATTAGCCCGCTTTCGGCTTTTGAGCCTTTATGCGGCGGTTCCGCAATCCGGGGCCGGGGTGCGCCGCATTGGCACAGGCTGTTTCTACCCGGCGCCAGATTGTATAAGGCCCGCGCCGCGCGCGGCCGCATGTTTGCGTTTCGCCCTTTCAAGCGGAGTGCGGACGTCGACGACCACACTTTAACGTACCAAGGGCATGAACGGAACCTCGATATGACGGTGGCGCTTTCCGTTGTCGTGCCGGTCAAGGATGAAGGCGAAAACGTCGAGCCGCTGGCCCGCGAAATCGCGCGCGCCGTCGGCCCGGACGCCGAGATCGTGTTCGTCGACGACGGATCGACCGATGCCACGATGGACGTGCTGAAATCGCTAAAGAGCGAATTTCCGACCCTGCGCATCATGAGCCACGGCCGCAACATCGGACAGAGCCGCGCGATTCGCACCGGCGTGCGCGCCGCCAATGGCGACATCATCGCCACGCTGGACGGCGACGGCCAGAACGACCCCGCCGATATTCCCATGCTCGTGCGGATGCTGCACGAGGCATCCGCCGATCAGAGGGTCGGCATGGTGTCGGGCGTGCGCCAGCACCGCAAGGACGGCGCCAACAAACGCTATGCTTCCGGATTCGCCAACCGTTTCCGCCGCTATCTGCTGAAAGACGGCGCGACCGATTCCGGTTGCGGTCTCAAAGCATTCAAGCGCGATGCGTTTCTTGCGCTGCCCTATTTCGACAACATGCATCGCTTCCTGATCGCGCTGATGCAGCGCGAGGGCTATGTGGTTCTGTTCGCGCCGGTCGAGCATCGCGCGCGCGCGCATGGCGCGTCGAAATACAAGAATTTCCAGCGCGCGCTGGTGGGCTTTTTCGACACCTTCGGGGTTCGCTGGCTGCAGCACCGCTACAAAGGCGCTGCCGAGCCCAAGGAACTCTAGCCTTCACGGACTTCCGGCGGTCATTGGCCTGCCGGGCCGGGTCTTGCGGCCCCGCTTAACCATAGCGTCATGCGGCCGACATACGGACGCCCCTTTTCAGCCCCAATATGATACAAGTCTCGTTGCGTCATACGCGCTAGCCCGGGGGAGTCCACATGTTCCGCTTGTTTCCGCTTCTTGTCATTCCGCTGATTATCTACAACCTGTTCGCGTTGGGCGGCGGCGTCATCGGCCACCACGACATTCAGGATCTGCTCAGCCTGACCCATTCGGTCACGGTTCACATGTTCTCCGGCGACTACTGGAAATTCAGCTTCGGCGACCTGCTGATCGTGATTTCGCTCATGCTGCTCTTTATCGAAGTGGTGAAGGCGACGCGCACGACCGCCCGCGAGATCATCAATCACGGCCTGTCGATGCTGGTTTTCGTGATTGCACTGATCGAATTCATCACGCTGAAGGGTTTCGCGACCTCACCCTTCTTCATCATCCTGTGCATGACCTTGTTCGACGTCATCGCCGGCTACACGATTTCGATCGTTGCCGCGGAGCACGATCTGGGTCTGGGCCGCGCCGGAACGGACTAGAGCATCGGATTTTCATGTGAAGTCGGTTGCGTAGCCGTCGTGTCGAAAGAAGTTCCAGCACTCCTTTGCGGAGAAGAGATCACAGATGTCGCCGATGGCTTGCCAAAGGGCCTCGATCGTCCTGGCTCCTTGTTTGCGCAGGAGCTCTTTGAGTTTAGCGAAGGCCAGTTCAATCGGATTGAGGTCCGGAGAATAGGGCGGCAGGAAGAGCGGCCAGGCGCCACGTTCCTGAATGATCTGTGCCACGCGCGGTCCTTTGTGCGAGGACAGATTGTCCATGATAACGACATCGCCCTTGGAAAGGGTTGGGCCAAGCTGGGTCTCGATATAGGCCTCAAAAGCGCAGCGGTTCATCGGACCGTCGAGCACCCAGGGTGCAGTCAGGCCGTGACATCTAAGGCCGGCAACGAAGGTCTGCGTGTGCCAATGGCCGAACGGCACATGCATTCTCAGGCGCTCGCCGATGGGTGCCCGTCCCCGCAGCCGTGTCATCTTCGTCGTCGTACCGGTCTCGTCGATAAAGACCAGGCGATGGGGCTCCATGCTCATGCGCGGCTGGCGCAGCCTGATCCACTCGTCACGCTGCCTAGCGACGTCGGGACGATGTTGCTCGCTGGCCAGCAATGTTTTTTTTAAACCGCTGTCCGTGCCGGATCAGAAAGCGCGACAGGCTCGCCGGCGCTGCCTCGGTGCCGGTCTCCGCCTTCAGAACCTCGGCCAACTCCGGCATC
>DATCFN010000180.1:0-4083 GCA_036509475.1 Rhizomicrobium sp.
ATGCGCGCCGCTGCGCCCTATGTCGATTTCGGCACCGCATCGCTTCTGGCGCTCGGAATCGTGTCGGCTTTGCGCGCGCGGGAGACGACCGGCAAAGGCCAACTCGTCGAAGGGGCGTTGCTGCGCACGGCCATGACGTTCTTCAGCACCATGCTGATCGAGGAAGACGTCCTGAAACTGGACCGCAAGCCGACGCTCAATCGCAGCCAGACGGCCGGACCATCCGACATTTTCAAAACCAAAGATGGCTGGATCACGATTGCGGTGAACGGCGATCCGCTGTTTCGCCGCGCCGCAAAACTGATCGGCGCGCCGGAATGGCTCAACGACCCGCGCTTTGCCAGCGATCAGGCGCGTGGCGACAATGGCGAAATCATCAGTGCGCGCATCCAGTCCTGGTGTGTGGAACGCACCAGCGCCGACGCCATCACCGCGTTCGAAGGCGCGCGTGTGCCGGCTGGTCCCGTCTATACGATGCGCCAGACGCTGAACGATCCGCATGTAAAGGCTAGCGACATTCTTACCGCCGTGGACTTCCCCGGGATCGGCAAAGCGCCGATCGCGGCCACGCCTGTGAAATTGCACGGCACGCCGGGCTCCGTTCGTCGCCGTGCGCCGCTACTCGGCGAACATTCCGACGAAATTCTGAGCGAATTGGGATATTCGGCGGCGCAGATCGATGACTTGCGCAAATCCGGTGCGGTTTAAGCGGCGGCGGCGGGCGGCTGTGCTGCGCGACCACGACGGCGCAGGATTTCGGCCTCGTTCGTGCTGAAGATAAGCGCAAAGAGTTCAATGGCGAGCGCGAAATACTGCTCGGCGTGGAGCCGCCTGTCATCTTCCGCCGCGCGCAACTCCTTCAGCAGATCTTCGCTGTAGCGCTTGAGGACGGTGGAGATTTCTTCCGTCGCGTCCTTGTTGCTCGCACCGAACGAACCGGCGGGCGCAAAAGAACGCACCCCGACAACCAGTCGCGCGAAGCTGAGCGCACGATCGGTCTTTTCCGGATCGGATGGATGAGACAAGTCCGGCACCCGCGGGCCGCCCGCATAGCTTCCCGATTTGATGGTGGGGAGTGCTGCCTGAATTTCCTTCGCCGCGCGCTCCATGAAACCGTCCATGATTTCACCGACGGCGGCGCGGTCCTTCATCAGGCGCTGGCCCCATTTTCCGTCACGGCGCATTTCGATGCCTTTGACGATGCCGCTCGACAACGTCGTGAAACCCGCGACATGCGTGACAAGCGCATCGGCGTCGAAGTTCTTGGGCTGCGCCGTGCGAATGTGGGTCGCATGTGTCTCGATGTCGTTGAACAGGATTTCACCGACCATGCCCATGTCGGTGTGGCTGATCATCGTGTCCTGCGTCTGGCGTGAAATCTGGAGCGGCAGCTTCAGCGCCTCCCACGGCCGTTCCAGCCGCTGCATCGCGATCACCGCGATATAGGGCGCGGCATCCGGCGCGGAAAGCACGACGCGGTCATATATCTCGCGCAACTGCCAGACGAGATCGTCGTTCAAAGTCGGCGTCTGGCGCGGCAGTTTGGATTGCAGTTCGACGATCTCGGGTCCAACCGACATCAGAACCGCCATCTCCCCCGCGTCCTGCACGATCAACTCGCCGCCCAGGATATCGCGCGCGCTTTTCCGGTCGCGTTCCGTTTCCAGAGCCCGCTGAATCGTCAATCCGGCATGGTTCCAGAATTTCGCGGCGTGGTTCATCAGCTCGTCTTGTTTTTGACTGACGGATGCCGTCTTGACGCCGATGGAGTAGGCAGACGCGGCGTCGGGCGCCAGCTTCTGCGAAACCCAATTCCACACCGGCGTGATAGAAGAGCGCGCGATGCGCCCTTTCAGTTTTTCCTTGCGGGGCTGCATCGTCAGCAGGTCTTCGAACGGCCGGCAAAAAAGACGAAGCGGCGTCAGCGTGCGGTCGCCGCCGAGCGAACGGCGCAGCACGGGGCGGACGGCTTCGAGAATAAGTTCGTGCGGCAGCGCTTTGCCGCCGGTCAGCCGATCGACCTCCACCGCTTTGGCAAGGCGCGCGGCAACAGGCACCGGCAAGGCACCCAACAGCGCACCAAGCTGCTTGGCTTTTTTCTCGTCCATCGTCCCCGGCATTCCACGTCGACCGTGCGCACACATAAATGCGTTCCCGTCGCCCGGCCTATTTCGGCGTTGCGAGCCTAAGCCATGTATCGTTAACGCTGTCTTGCCGCCGGTAAACGGAACTTTCCGGGCCGTTAAGAAATGGCCGGAAGCTCCAGCCGGACTTCCAAGCCGCCCAGCGCCGCACGGCCCAGGCTGAGATTGCCGCCATAAAGCTTTGCGACATCGCGCACGATGGCGAGGCCCAGCCCGCTGCCCGGCACGTTCTCGTCCAATCGTTCGCCGCGATCCCCAATCAACGCCAGCTTTTCGAGGCTGAGGCCCGGCCCATCGTCTGCGACGACGATTTCCAGCATTGCGCCGCTCCCGCGTTCGGCCGTGACGACGACGCGGGTTTTCGCCCACTTGCTGGCGTTGTCGATCAGATTGCCCGCCATCTCTTCGAGGTCCTGCCGTTCGCCGCGAAAGGACAGACCGACTGCGCAGTTGGTTTCGATCGCAATGCCGCGCTCGGCATGAATACGGCGCAGCACGCGAGCCAGGTCATCGAGGACGGGGTTCACCAGCGTGCGGCTGCCCAGCGTGTTTACCGAACCGGCAGCCCGCGCGCGCGCCAGATAGTGGTCGATCTGGCGGCGCATCGTCGTCACCTGCTTGAGCACGGCATCGGAAAGAGGCCCCTGCTGCGCCGAGGCTTCGGTCGTGATCACCGACAAAGGCGTCTTCAGGAAATGCGCGAGATTGGAAACATGCGTCCGGGCGCGGGCGACGACTTCGGCATTGTGTTCGATCAATCCGTTCAATTCGCGCGCAAGCGGCGCGATCTCAGCCGGAAAATTTCCATCCAGTTTGCGCGCCTTGCCGTTGCGAATGCGCGCCAGCGCCTCCCGCACGCGGCGCAAAGGCGCAAGGCCAACCTGGACTTGCAGGAATATGCCGCCGATGAGCCCCAGGCCGAGCACGGCAAAAGACCAGATCAGCGTGTTGTCGAACTGCGCGATCTCTGCGTCGATCTGCGTGGAGTCGCCGGCGACGGTGAAGCGGTAGCTGGCCGTATCGCTCTTCTGCGGCGTTTCAGCGATGGGAAACTCGACATGCTGCGAGACCACGCGCAGATGCTGATCCTCCGGGCCGATACCATGCCCCCAATCGACGGCGCCGCGCGTCGTGGAATCGGTGATGGTGATCGTGTGATCCCATAGCGAGCGCGAGATCTGCGTGTCGGATGGCAGCAACGGTTTCTTTTCCGGCGCGATTTGCCAGTACCAGCCGGAATAAACCCGCTCAAAACGCGGATCGGTGAAGCGGCCTTGCAGCGAAACCTGTCCTGCCGGACCCGGCTCGGCGGCGGAGATCATGCCATCGAGATCGAATTTCAACCGCGCATCGAAATCGCTTTCGACGGAAGAGCGGAACACGCCGGACAATGCGAAGCCGCCGAGCACAAGCCCGATAACCGTCCACACGGCAGCGGCCGCGATAAGACGCGCGGCAACGGAGTTAAGCCTTGGCGCGATCTTCACGCCCTGCAGCATCCGGGTCTTCGAGAAGATAGCCAAGGCCACGCACCGTTTGAATCAGATTGACGCCGAGCTTCTTGCGCAGGCGTCCGACAAATACTTCGATAGTATTGGAGTCGCGATCGAAATCCTGATCGTAGAGATGTTCCACCAATTCGGTGCGCGACACCACCTTGTTTTTGTGATGCGCGAGATAGGCGAGCAAACGGTATTCCAGCGACGTCAGCTTGATCGGATTGCCGTCCACGACGACGCGGCTGGCCTTCGTGTCGATCTTCAGCGGCCCGATGTCGATTTCGGACGTCGCAAGGCCCACCGCGCGGCGCAGCAACGCCCGCACGCGCGCCAGCAATTCCTCCGTGTGAAACGGCTTGGCGAGATAGTCGTCGGCGCCGGCGTCGAAGCCCGCGACCTTGTCGCTCCAGCGGTCGCGCGCGGTCAGGATCAGCACCGGC
>DATCFN010000181.1:0-12266 GCA_036509475.1 Rhizomicrobium sp.
GAGTTTGGATTTCATGGCTTCCCCTCGCGGCCCCGCCGCTCTGTTGTCCGTCTAGGCTAGACCCGCTTCGCCGGGTCAGGCAATTGCGGCAATCGCGCCGTTCACCGCATCCGTCGCATGGTCCCATGCCATGCGCTTCCATTCGGCGGTATCGGGATAGAAGGCGTCGCGGACTTCGCGCTTGATCGCCGGCCATTGCGGATCGTTCGGCCTGGCATTCAGATGCAGCCAGTTGTCGCGGCGCAGTGCGTTGAACACATCGCGCGTCGGACGGGTGCCCACTTCCAGCGCCGCGAAAGTCAGTTCGACGCCTTTCGTCCAGCCGGCAACGGCCTTGTCGATCGTGCCTTGCAGGGGCGGTGAAACGCTTTCGCCGCCTTCGCTGGATTGCACGCGCGCGCCCCATATATGCCGGGCGCGCTTATATCCGGCGCTGCCCGGCATATCTTCGGTGATCATCTCGGCGGCCCCGTGTTCGCCAAGGCCGGTGTGGAAATCGATGACGACCAGCTTTTTCACCGCCTTCAACTCTTCGCGAAACACGTCTTTCAGCGCCAGTGCCGACCAGCTCTCCTTGGCGCCGCCGTAATAGATGCCGTCCGGATGGCGATATTGTCCGGCACTGATGGCCTGCTGCAATTTGAACGGGCCGTGCCTGTCGGAATAGGCGCGCAGCCGCGCATTCGCCGCCTTCATCGTCTCGCGCGTCAGATCGCCCAGCGCTATGACGTCCGCCAACTCGTCATAGGCCGCGTTCTGCGGCGGCTTTTTGAAATCGGCGAAATTGCGATTCACATCGGCATTGTCTTCGTTGACGCGCCGGTCCCAGGAAAATCCGAACGGGTTCAGCGCATGAAGAAGAACAATCCTGGCGCCTTCGGGCGCGCGCTGCGCCAGACCTTCGCGCAGCAACCCGGTCTGCACGCCCGATCCGAAATAGCCTTCGACACCATGCGTGCCGCTGATCATCAGCAGCGCGGTCTTGGCATCGCGCGCACCGATGCTGGTGGTGTCGAGGAACAGCGGCTTGCCGTCTGCGCCCATGACCGTCGTGTTGAGCCGGCTGGTGACGCCAAGCTCGGACGCCTCGCACGCGGCAATGAAGGCGTGGCGGGCTTCGCGATAGTCGGACGGGAAATGATCTTCGGGGAATGGCATGACCGGCCTATAGTCCAACGGAAATCGCGGGATTGTCGAGATGAGTGTGTTCGGCGTGCTGGAAGAATTGCGCTCCCGGCCCATTCCAGACCAGACCGCCATCCGCGCGCGCCCGTCCGGCTGGCGCGCGAAAGTCGCGATAGACCATGGCAGCGTGCGCTTTCAGGAACCGCTGGTGGATGTGAAAGCGCACGGCATCGCGGGCGAGAACTACTATTATGCCACGCGCAATCCGCCCTATTGGCGGCGCATCGACGGCTCCGTGCCCGATCTTCTGGCGCGGTCGTCCGTTGCCGAGCGGTTGGCGGCGGTGAATGCGCGGATCAAACCTTTCGATCTTGAGCTTTATGTGTTCGACGCCTGGCGGCCACGCGCCGTGCAGGCCTATTTCCACGACGTCTGGATGCCCGCGGAATTACAAAAGCGAAATCCCACATTGTCCGGCGACGCATTGTGGCACGAAGTCGGCCGTTACTGGTCCCCGCCGACGACGGACCCGAGCGCGCCCGCGCCACATTCCACCGGCGGCGCGGTCGATCTGACCTTGCGCTGGATCGGCGGCGATCAACTCTGGATGGGGTCGTTGTTCGACGATGCGACCGCCATCGCCCATCGCGATCATTTCGAGATCGCCACCGCGCCGCTAGGCTTTTCGGACGAAGAAGCGCGCGCCAATCGCCGCCTGCTGCACTGGCTGATGAGCGATGCGGGTTTCACCGGCTATTACGAAGAGTGGTGGCATTTCTCCTATGGCGATCAGTACTGGGCCGAACTTTCCGGCGCACCCGCCGCGCTTTACGGACTGGCGCGCGACTAGAAATCGCTGCGTCCGATGATCGCCGGCGCGGTTTCGTCCATCAGCACGCTCGCCAGCAGGCAGATGAACGTCGTGCCGATCAACCACCACGCCGGCGCGAAAATGTTTCCGGTCGCGTGCATCAGCCATGTGATGATGGGTTGTGTCGTGCCGCCGAACACCGCGACACCGATGGCATAGATGCTTGCCATCGTCGTGCTGCGCAGACGCGGTGGCAAAGCTTCGGTGATGGACACCAGGCTCACCGCGCCCGCCGACTGCGTGAATATCGCAAGCCCCGCCGTCGCGGCGAGCAAGGCCGCCACATTTACATGCGTGGTGATCAACATAAAGGCGGGATAGGCGACGAAGATCAGCACCGCGCGCGGCCAGATCATCACCGGCTTGCGGCCGACGCGATCCGAAATCCATCCCGCGATCAGGCTGAACACGATGTTGCTCAGGCCGAAGATCACGGTCGCCGCGAAAGAGATGTTTGCTTTGAGGTGCAAAATCGTCTGCGCATAGGTGGACATGTACGCCAGAACGTAAAAGCCGGTGGTTGATCCCATGATCGAGAGCAGGCCCAGAACGGCGACGCGCCACACCCGCTTTTCGGCCACGCTTTCGGTGGAGGGCGGCGCGCTGTGCAATGTCTCCGGCAGCGACCGGCGCATCGCCAAGCCGAACGGAACGACCAGCGTTCCCAAGGCGAACGCAATGCGCCAGCCGAAATGTTCGAGCTGCGCCGCGCTCAATATATAAGCCAGCGCAACGCCCGCGATCCCCGCCAGCAATGTCGAAAGTCCCTGGCTGGCAAACTGTAGCGATCCATAAAGACCGCGGCGTGCTGTCGGCGCCATTTCCAGAAGCAGCGATGTCGTCGGTCCCACCTCACCGCCGAGCGCAAATCCCTGCACCAGCCGGATCGCCATGACGATGATGGGGGCTGCGATGCCGATGGCGGCATAGGACGGCGTCAACGCCATCGCCAACACGCCGCCGCCCATCATCGCGAAACTCAGGAACATCGCCGGCTTGCGGCCGACGCGGTCGGCATAGCGGCCAATTATCGCGCCGCCGATCGGCCGCATGATGAAGCTGCCGCCGAACGTAATGAGCGTCAGCATCAGCCGGACAAAAGGATCCTTCGCGGGAAAAAACGTGTCGCCGATCTGGACGGCGAAATAGGCATAGGTGGTGAAGTCGTAGAATTCGAGTGCATTGCCGACGACCGCTGCCGCCAGATAGCGCTTGCGCAGCACAGGAGCGTTCATCGCGCCGCCGCTATTTCAGGATCGGGCGGAACGCACCGTCCCAATCGGCGCCGGGCGGATTTTTCTCGAACCAGTCGATGCGCGTCAGATGCAGGTCGTAGAGTTTCTGGCTGGCGCCCGAAAGATTGCGCGACTGTTCGATCAGGCCGCGCGCCTTGTCCCATTGCTGGCTGCGGATCGATTGGAAGATGTGATCGTGAAACGTCGCCAGCGCGCGGAATTTCGGCGAGGCGCGGACCAGCGGATTGCCCAGGATCGCGAACAGCTTCACCGCTTCGTCGCGCGGCCCTGCGGCAATGAAATCCACTTCCAGGAAAGCATAGGCGCGTTCGGCGGCTTTTCGTGTGTCGTCGCTGACGACAATCGCGGGGCCATACTGGCCTGACAGTTCGCGAATGGAATCGGCGAGCGTCGTGCAATCGCCGGTGACCGAATAGGTGGTGCGGCCGCGCGCGGTGAAACCGCCGGCAATCGCGGCTCCGGTCGAAATGCCGATACCGATTTCCATTGGCGCGAAAGCGGTGCCGTCGAAACGGCGTTCGTGGCTAAGCTGCTCGTTCACGGTCGCCATCGCCAGCGTCATGTATTGCGCGGCGTCGCAGGCATGGATGGCGTGCTCGCCATCGTCCACGGGCGCATTCCAATAGGCCACGAAACTGTCGCCGCCGAGATGGCCGATGGTGCCGCCATGGTCCAGCACCGCTTCGATCAGCGGCGCCATCGCGGTCGTGATCATGCGCGTGAAATCGGTCGGATCCTCCTTGAAGGCCTCACCGAGTTCGGCATAACGGCGCAGGCCGCAGGACAGGCACGTGACGATGCGCGTCTCGCCGTCGAGCCGTAGCATCGAAGGATCGCGCGCGATCTTCTCGATCACCGCCGTGGGCAGCATGTCGGCGAAGGACCGGCGCAAGGCGGCGCGCGCATTGGCGACGGCAACGCCACGCGCGCAGACCCCGCCGATAAAGGCCAGCGCGAGCGCGAGCGCAGGCGTCGCCGCGTCGATGAGCTGATGCGCGCTGGAAAAAAGATACCAGCCGAAAATCTGAACGCCGCCGATCATCGCCAGCGTGAAAACGCCCGCCCAGATGGGACCCGTGCGCGCGAACAGCAAAACGAGCGCGGCACCGGCCACCAGCAGGAACACCAGTTGCGGCACATAGCCCGCACTCTCGCTCAGCGACTGGCCGAGCAGCATGTTCTCCAGCGCCTCGGCATGAACATCGGCAACACTGCGCATGCCGCCCGGTGTACGCAGTGTTTTGCCGGGGGGCCCAATGACGACGATGGTGTTCTTCAGATCGGCGTTGCTGTTCAGTTGCGCGAGCGTCAAGTGCCGTTCGGTTTGCGAACGGGAGAAATAGATCGCCATCACGCCGTCGCGCCGCGCATTCACATCGAACACGCCCGCCGAAATGCCCGTGATACGCCCTGCCGGATCGAGGGCGGGAATGCTGGATTCCGCGCCATGCACGGTGAGCGCCGCCTTGCCCGACGCGATGCGCAGAACTTCGGCATCAAGCGACGGCACGGTCATGCCGTTGACGCGCAGGATCATCGGCACGCTGCGCAACACGCCGCCCGGATCGACGGGAAGGTTCAGCGCGCCCGTGCCCGCACTTGCCGCCTCGAACAGCGGCAGCGCCCGCGCGACATAGGCAAATTGCGGCGTGTGAGACAACGGATCGTCCGCGCCCGTGACCACGATCTTCGCTGTGACCGGCGCCACGCCGTCTCCGGTACTGTCCGTCAGCGCGAAACCCGTCACCGCCTTGATGCCTTGAAAAGACAGCGCCAGGTTTTCGTCGGCGGAAATCATTTTGTTGAGTGCGTCGCGCGCGGCGTCGTTTTCCGGCACGGGTGCAAGCTGCGCCGCGAAACGCTGCGGCGAGGCAGGGTCGCTGGCGTCCAATGCAAGGGCATAGACGATGACCGGCGCGCCGGCCTTTTTCAGTGTGTCGGTGACTTTCTTCAGCGTGTCGGACGGCCACGGCCAGTTGCCGTATTGCGCGATGGCGGCGCTGTCGATGTCGAAAGCGCGCACGTCATAGCCCGAACGCGCCAGCGGGCTTTCATAGGGCCGCGGCTGAAAATGTTGGTAGGAGTCGTATTCAAGGCCCGACAACCGCGTTGCCAGGCCGCCCAGATCGAGCGCGAAAACCGCCGCCGCCAGCACCAGAATGGCCAACGGCAGCGCCCAGATTCCGATCGATTTAGGCCCGGCCCGCATGTTTCCCCAAAAACCACGGCTTCACGGAAAACGCTCTGTCTCCCAACCGCCGCATCCGCCCCATAAACCATATCCTATGGCTGAGAACCGTTTGGGTTGAAAGGCGATTTTGAAACTTGGCTGCGCACCGCAAACCAGAGCCGCGCAATTCTATTTCAAATAGATGACGCCTCCGTCATCTTCCTTGCCATTCGCACAAGTTGCGCTTAGGTTTTGCGGGCTTGAACCAAACACACGCGGGAGAGACGACATGGAAAACATCACCAAGGATCCGGCCTATAACGCCGTCGATCCGCATGATTTCCCGGCGATGCTGGATGTGAATCGTTACGGCGAACGCTCCACCGCCTTCGACAAAATCATCAGCGCGACGCACGATCATTTCTGGGATCCGCTCGACACAAAATATATCGACTTCTCGCGGCCCTTCGACACGGCGAAAGAATACATCGTCAATCCCGAGTTGAACGGCGATCTGAAAACCGCCATCGGCGACAAGCTCGACGAAGCCGGCAAGATCAAACTCGCCAATCTCGACACGCTGTGGACCATGTCATCCATCCTGCATGGCGAGCAGGGCGCGCTGTCGCTCTCCGCTTCGCTCTGCCACATCCTGCGCGATCCGGGTGCGCAGGAATATGCCGCCAACCAGACACGCGAAGAAGCGCGCCACGTCACTGCCTTCACGCGTTACGTTCAAGCGCGCTGGGGCAAGCCGGTGCAGGTCGGTCCGGCGCTTGGCACGCTGCTCAATGACATCGTGGCCTCGCCGCTGGTGTGGAAGAAAATCGTCGGCATGCAGATGCTGATCGAAGGTCTGGCCATGGGCGCTTTCGCGACACTCTATAAAGAAGCGCGCGATCCGTTGCTGCGCCAGACCTGCCAGCTTGTGATGACGGACGAAGCCTTCCATCACAAATTCGGAAAGATCTGGGCCGACCGCACGATCCCGAACCTGTCCAAAACCGAACACGAGTTGATCGAAGACTGGGCGGCGCAGGTGTTCCAGGTGCTGCTGTTCAATCTCGGCTCACCGGACCAGAAGGCGTGGATCTATCGCGAAGTCGGCCTCGACCCGGCTTGGTGCCAGCAGGCGTTCATGGAAGCGATCACCGACACGATCATCCGCGAAGAAATGCAGGAATCCACCAACATCTTCCGCGTGCTAGTGAAGACATTGCTCAAGGCCGGCATCATCACCGACCGCACCAAGGGCGTGTACGCCGCTTACCTCGACATGGCCGAGCTTTATGCCGAAGGCGACCGCATGGTCGGCGACGACATTGCCGAGGAAGGCATCAAATATCTGATGCAGCTCAACGGCGGCAAAGCTTTCGGCGCGTCGCTTCTGGCGGCGGAATAATCCATGCCGCATCGTATATGAAAAAGGGCGGTCTTCGGGCCGCCCTTTTGTTTTACGGGGCTGCGACAGGGCGCATGCGGTTTGCTAGAGTGCCGCAAACAACGGGGAAATGGCATGGCACGCAAACGCAAGGGCGACGGACAGACCACGCTGGTCACCGGCGCGTCTTACGGTATCGGGCTCGATCTGGCGGAGTGTTTCGCGAAGGACGGCTATAATCTCATTCTCACCGCGCGCAGCGCGGATGCGCTGAAAGCAGCAGCGGACAAGCTTGCGGCGCAATACAAGATCACGGCTACGCCGATTGCGCTCGATCTTGGCGTGCCCGGCGGCGGCACCGAATTGGCCAAACAGATCGCCGCGAAAAATCTCACCGTCGATGTGCTGGTCAACAATGCCGGCTACGGCATCGCGGGCGGCATGGACGGATCCAAAGCCAGCGAACAGCTCGGCATGGTCGATCTCAATGTCCGCGCGCTGCTGGAGCTGACGCAGATCTATTGGCCGTCGATGCTGAAAGCCAAACGCGGCGGCGTGCTGAACGTGGCATCGACCGCCGCCTTCCAGCCCGGCCCGCTGATGGCGGTCTATTACGCCAGCAAAGCCTTCGTGCTCTCACTGTCCGAAGCCCTGTGGAAAGAAGCGGAGAAAACCGGCGTGCATGTCAGTTGCCTTTGTCCCGGATCAACCGAGAGTCAGTTCCGCGAACGCGCCGGCACCGGCAAGACAAAACTCTCCAATGCCGGGCCGGCCATGCCGTCCATGACGGTGGCGAAGCAGGGCTATAGAGGCTTCCAGAGAAACACCCGGGTCGTCATCACCGGCGCGCGAAACAGACTTCTCGCGAACATGACGCCGTTCCTGCCGCGCGGCACGTTGCTTGGCATCGTGAAGAATCTACAATCGCCGAAATGAGCGAGACCAAAATCGGTGACTTCATCACCGTCGCGCGCGACGGTGCGATTGCGACAGTGACGTTCGATCGCGGCGATGGGCGCAATGCATTGTCGCGGCAAGCGATCCTCGAACTCACGCAGACCGCGCGCAGCTTCGCGGACGATCTGCAGACGCAGGCCGTCATTCTCACCGGCAAAGGCGCGTTCACGGCAGGCGCGGACTTGAAAGATCCGGCGATGGACCGGCGGCGTGCGAACGGCTTGCTCGAACGCCGTGCCATGACACGCATCGGTCCCGATCTTTGCGATGCGTGGGAGAAAGTGGAACAGGTCACGATCTGCGCCATCGAGAAATACTGCATCGGCGGCGGCGCGGCACTGGCAGCGGCCTGCGATTTTCGCATCATGGGCAGGACGGCGAACATGCGTCTGCCGGAAATTCCGCTGGGCATGAATATGAGTTGGCACTCCGTGCCGCGCCTCGTCTCCCTGATCGGTCCGTCACGCGCCAAGCAGTTCGTGATATTCGGCGAGAAAGTTGAAGCGGATCAGGCCTTGCAATGGGGCTTGGCCGATGAAGTCGCGTCCGACGGCGAAGCACTCGCCGCTGCGCAGCGCTGGGCACAGAAGATCGCCAAGCTGCCGCCGAACGCGGTGCGCATGTCCAAACAGTCCGTGAACGCTTCCGCGAACGCGCTGCATCACGCCACGACGTTCATGGATCTCGACCAATATGCGCTGGCGACGACCAGCGAAGACTACAAGGAGGCCGTCAAAGCCTTCCTGGAAAAACGCGAACCGAAATTCACAGGCAGGTAGAAATGACAGGACGTGTCGAAGGCAAGATCGCGCTCGTCACCGGCGGCGCGCAGGGTTTGGGCGAAGCGGCGGCGAAGATGCTGGCGCACGAGGGCGCCCGCGTTGCGATCACCGACGTGAACATCGCCGGCGCGCGCAAAGTGGCCGACGCGATCAACGCCGCGCACAAAGGCGCGGCCATCGCCATCGAACATGACGTGACCTCCGAGGAAAGCTGGGCCGCCGCGCTCGCCGAAACGGACCGCGCCTTTGGCGGGCTGCACGTTCTCGTCAACAATGCCGGTATCGGCCTGACCAAAGACCTTGAAGCGATCACGCTCGAAGAGTGGCGGCATGTTCATGCGATCGATCTCGACGGTGTGTTTCTCGGCTGCAAACTGGCCGTCTCGTTGATGGCGCGCACGGTGAAGGACACGAAACTCGGTGGCTCCATCGTCAACATCTCCTCGATCAGCGGCATCATCGCCGGTCACAACATGGCGGCGTATAACTCGGCCAAGGCAGGCGTGCGCCATCTGTCCAAATCCGTGGCGCTTTATTGCGCGCGCAAGGGTTACGGCATCCGCTCCAACTCGGTGCATCCGGTATTCATCGCCACGCCGATTCTCGATCCACTGGTGCAGCGTTTCGGCAAGGAAGAGGCTTACGCCAAGCTGGCGCGACAGGTGCCGCTCGGCACCATCGGCGAGCCCAACGACATCGCCTATGCCGTTCTCTATCTTGCGAGCGATGAATCCAAATTCGTCACCGGCGCCGAGTTGAAAGTCGACGGCGGCATTTCGGCGATGTGACCTTTCTTGCCGGGCAAATCTTTCCCGCGCCCTGCAAATTCTGCCGCTCTTGTCGCAAGACTGTGGCGGGTAAGATTTCGTTCAATCTGTTTTTGGCGCGCCGCCGTTTCATGACAGAGGCATAATCTTCGCTGGGTCATACACGCCGGAAGAATTCGGGCATTGCTTCAGAACCCGTCTTCCGGAGATTGCCATGATCCCCTCTCTCGCCGTGTCGGCCGCCAGCGCCGCAAGCCAGATGCTGTCGTCGCTGATGTCGGCGCTCTCGCCCACATCGTCGTCGGACAGTTCCTCGACCGCCTCGGCCAGCACCTTGGCCATGACGGGCGCCACGCCCGCACCGAGCGACGGATCGAACGCGCTCACCGGCAGCGCCACCGGAACGCTCAGCGGCGAAATCCTGACGAGCCTGATGGCGTTGCAGCAGCAGAGCGGCGATGCTTCGCCGGCCTCCGCCACATCGTCTTCAGCGTCATCCGATCCGCTGCAGCAACTATTCTCGGCGATGGACACCAATGGCGACGGCAGCGTCTCGCAAGGCGAGATGGAATCCTACATCGAAGGCATCGGCGGCACGCAGACGCAGGCGGATTCGCTTTACAGCGCGCTCAGCCAGAACGGCGCATCCTCTTCCGCCGCAGCATCCACCGGCACGGCTGGGATCAGCGAAAGTCAGATGTCCGGCGCGGTCTCGCAGGCGCAGGCCGCTCATCATGGCGGCGGCGGCCATCACCATCACAAGGCCGGCGGCTCCAGCGACAGCGCCACCAATGCGCTGCTTCAGGCGCTCGACACGAATGACGACGGATCGGTCAGCCAAGACGAACTCACCAACTTCGTCACCGCAAACGGCGGCACCGCAACCGACGCCGCCAACGATTTCGCCGCGCTGGACAGCAGCGGTTCCGGCTCGCTGACGTCGGCGGATTTCGCCACGGCGTGGTCGAACATGCAGGCGCAGCAAACTTCGCAATCGTCCGGCACGATGGTCATGTCGCTGCTCGATGCCTTCACGAAAGCGAGCGGCGGCGCTTCGTCGTCCGCCAGCACAATGTCGATCAGCGCCTGATTATTACGGCTGCTTGGGCTGAAGCGCCACTTGCGCCAGCAAAACGCGCGCACCCTTGCGATGCAGTTCCTTGTCGGTCACACGCTGCAGGCGGTCGGCGATCAATCCGACATCGGGCTGCTGATAGGGCCGCACCACCGCCGCACTGTAACTCATCAGGCTGCGCAGATAGGCATCGCGCAACACCGGCATGCCCTGATCGGCCTGCGCCCGCAAAACCGGATCGGGAATATCCAGGCCGATCGCGACCAGCAACATGCCCTGCGGACGGCCCGCATCCACCACGGTCGTGTACATCGGCTCGATCATGATGAAGCTGTCGGCCTGCGTGATTTTGTGTTTGGGCGCATCGTCATCGGCAAGCGCTGGCGCCGCCATCAGGACGGCAAGCAGAAGAAAAGCGGGAACAAAGGATCGCATGGGACATCTCGCGCGTTTGTGCGAGTGTCGGGTCAGCGCGTTAATTTGTGGTTGATTTTTCGTTAAGAAGAGGCGGCAGAGCAAAATGAAAAAGAAGACAGCGGTGGCAATTTCCCTGGGTTTCCTGACCTTGTGCAGCGCAGCGCTGGCCGCGGAACAGGCGGGCGACTATCCCGGCAAGCATTTTCAGCTTCTGCCGTCCGAGATGCCAAAGCCCTTTGCCACGCTGGCGGTGGAAAACAGTTCGCTGACCGTGCCCCGCCCGGCCAGTGTGGTGCCGCAAGTGCCCAAGGGTTTCACGGTTTCGGTATTCGCCGATCACCTGACCAATCCGCGCTGGATGGCGGTCGCGCCGAACGGCGATGTGTTTCTGGCGCAGCCCAGCACCGGCGCCATCACACTGTTGCGCGATGCAGGCGCCACCGGCCACGCCACAGCGACGGTCTTCGCCGATGGGTTCAAGAAACCGCATGGCCTCGCCTTCCATGACGGCGCGCTTTATGTCGGCGACGCCAATGCGATCTGGAAACTGGATTACACCGATGGCGCGCTGAAGGCCGGCAAGAAAACGCGCATCACAAAGCAGCAGGATCTGGGCATTGGCGGCCATTCGACCCGCGATATCGCTTTTGGTCCCGATGGCACGCTCTATCTTGCCGATGGCAGCGGCGCGAATGTGGAAGAGGGCGAGCCGGCATTTCGCGCCGCCGTGAGCAGCGTCAATCCGGACGGCACGCTCTCGACATTCGCCAGCGGCATTCGCAATCCCGTCGGCATCACATTCTATCCCGGCACGAACACGATGTGGGTCAGCGTCAACGAACGCGACGGCCTGGGCGACGAGCTTGTACCCGACTATCTGACGCATGTGGAGAAGGGCGCGTTCTATGGCTGGCCCTATGCCTATACCGGACACAATCCCGATCCAACCTTCGGCGCCAAGCGGCCCGATCTGGTGGCGAAGACGGTAACACCCGATCTTCTGTTCCGGTCGCACTCCGCGCCGCTGGGTCTGGTCTTCTACGAAGGCGATCAGTTTCCCGCCGACTATAAAGGCGATGCATTCGTGTCGCTGCACGGTTCGTGGAACAACGCACATCCCACCGGCTACAAAGTCGTGCGCGTGCATTTCGCCGGCGGCAAACCCGTGGGCGGCTATGATGATTTCGTCACCGGCTTCTATAAGACCGGCACCAGCCCGGCACAGGTCTGGGGCCGCCCGGCGGGCCTGGCGGTCGCCAAGGATGGCAGCCTGCTGATCGCGGACGATGCCGGAAAAACCGTGTGGCGCGTCGCCTATACCGGCAAATAAAGGCGCGGACCGACGCGTCTTGACGGTTTGGGCACGGCTCCCTACAAACCGGCCCTCGCGGGCGGACCCCCGCGAAAGCACCCTGGTTAGGGGCTGTAGCTCAGTTGGGAGAGCGCCTCGTTCGCAATGAGGAGG
>DATCFN010000182.1:0-8225 GCA_036509475.1 Rhizomicrobium sp.
CGGGATCGACACCCCACACCAGCGATTGCGCGATAACCGTCGGGAAAATATCGGGATGGCGCTCGCCCATGCTGATCGCCCATGCCGCACCGCTGGAGAAACCGCTGACAATGCGGTCCTTCGGATCGGACGACGCGCCGAAACTCTGCTCCACATAGGGCATGACTTCTTTCAGCAGGAAGGATTCATGCGCCAGGAAATAGCCCGTGCCTTCCGGCCAGCCGGTGAGATATTCCTCCGAGCGCCGGTCTTCATTCGCCTTGTGCGAATTGCCCGGCCACAGCGCGACCAGGATCATCGGCGGCAGTTGGCCGCTGAGTATCAAAGGTTCAATCATCCCCGGAAACTCCAACCGCGCATTGCCGTCGGCCAGATAGACAACCGGATATTTCTTCGCCGGGTCCGCGTCGGGCGGCATATAGATGAGCACGGCGCGCGGATCGTCGAGATATTTGCTGTTGAAGACATGCGCGATGAGGTGCCCGCGCAGTTCGTTCAGTGACGGCAGAGCCGGTGGCGCATCCGGTCCGCGATAGACGTCCTATGTCTTGCCGCCGCCCGGCCGCACCGAAACATCGATGGTCGCGTGATCCAGATCGGCGATGTGCAGGCGCAGCGCCCACAGATCGCCATCGATGTGATCCATGCGGCCCCGCGCCGCGCAGCACAGATAGGCCTGATCGGTGTCGCGCTTTGCCACCACGACGAACTGATCGCCGTCGCGCCACCACGCCGTGTCGTTCCCCGCCAGCCGCGCGGTGATCTGCGGCACGGTCAGATCGGGCGGCAGCCGGCACTCGCCGACAACTGGCAAATCGGAACCGCAATCGCGCAACGTGTTCTGCGGCGGCTTGTCGAAAGAGGCGTCGCGCTCTGCCTTCGACAGCGACAAGGAAGTTGCCAGTGCCATTGCCGCCAACATGCCCGTCCCCTCTCGCTGCGAGCGCAACGATAGATGCTGCGGCCGCCGGGTCCGCGACACAAAGCTGTGATCGTTCAAGGGATTGTCCACGGCTGCGACGTGCGCGACCGCGCTTATCCGGTTGGCGGTCACGGGGCCGTCATGCAATGGTGCCGACGCAGAATCCCGCAACGCCGGGACATGGGGGCATTATTCATGGCCGGAGTTCCGGAAAATCCAAATCCCGAGATCGACAACGACCTGAAGCGGGCGCTCGGCCCCTTCCACCTGATCGCGCTGGGCATCGGCGCCATCATCGGCGCCGGTATCTTCGTGCTGACCGGCCAGGCCGCCGCCACCTATGCGGGACCGGGCGTCGTTTACTCCTTCGCCATCGCCGGAACGGGCTGCCTCTTCGCCGGCCTTTGCTACGCCGAATATGCGGCGATGATCCCGGTCGCGGGCAGCGCCTACACCTATACTTATGCAACGCTGGGACGCTTCCTCGCCTGGATCATCGGCTGGAACCTGGTGCTCGAATATCTCGCCGCGGGATCGACCGTGGCGGTGGGCTGGTCCGGCTACTTCACCGATTTCATGGCCAGGCAGATGCATCATCCCATCGCGTGGCAATTCTCCAACGCGCCGTTCTGTGTCGCGGGCGATCCGTCGCCGTGCCCCACGGCTGCGGTGACGAACGGAGTTCACACCATTCTGGCGACGGGCGCCGCCTTCAATCTTCCCGCCGTGCTGCTGGTGCTGTTGGTGACGTTCGTGCTGATCGTCGGCGTGAACCTGAGCGCGAACTTCAACAACTTCATGGTCGCCATCAAGCTGACCATCGTGCTGTTGGTGATCTTCGTGTGCTTCACGCAGGTCGTGCCCGCCAACCATGTTCCGTTCGTGCCCGCCAATACCGGCACCTTCGGGCAATTCGGCTGGACAGGCATCTTCCGCGCCACCGGCGTGATCTTCTTCGCCTATATCGGCTTCGACGCAGTGTCGGTCGCGGCGCAGGAGGCGAAAAATCCGCAACGCGACGTGCCGCTGGGCATTCTGGGATCGCTCGCGATCTGCACCGTGCTCTACATGCTGATGTCGTGGGTGCTGACGGGCATCGCGCCGTATCAGTCCCTCAACGTCGCACATCCGGTGTCGAAAGCCGTCGAGGCGCTCGCGTCCACGCAATGGCTCGCGCCGTATGTGAATGTCGGCGCCATCGTGGGCCTCGCCTCCGTGGTGCTGGTGCTCTTGCTCGGCCAGTCGCGCATTTTCTACGCGATGTCGAAGGACGGCATGATCCCGCCGCTGTTCGGCGCCATTCATCCGCGCTTCCGCACGCCCTGGCTCGGTACGATGATCACCGGTATTTTCTGCGCGATCCTCGCGGGCGTTCTGCCGCTGCACATCCTCGGCGAGCTGGTGTCCATCGGCACCTTAGCCGCGTTCGTGATCGTGTGCTTCGGCATCATGGTGTGGCGTGTGCGCCGTCCGAACGTGAAGCGTCCCTTCCGCACGCCGTTTGTATGGGTCGTCGCCCCTCTCGGCATCGGCATGTGTCTCTTCATGATGGCGTTCCTGCCGATCGACACATGGATCCGGCTGGGCGTGTGGACGGTGATCGGGCTGGTGATCTATCTGGCCTACAGCATCCACCACACCAAGCCGCCGCGCTTCATCTTGAAAGACTCCTGAGGTCATCCCGATGAGCGACGCACGCCTGGAGCAGCCCGACCCCGTCGTGGCCGAGGAGCACGAACTCAAGCGCACGCTTGGGCCTGTGCATCTGACGATGATCGGCATCGGCGCCATCGTGGGCGCCGGTATCTTCGTCATCACCGGACAGGTGGCAGCGGACTATGCGGGACCGGCGGTGTTGCTGTCGTTTGTCGTCGCCGGGCTCGGCTGCCTGTTCGCGGGCCTGTGCTACGCCGAATTCGCGTCGATGATCCCGGTGTCGGGAAGCGCCTACACCTACGCCTACGCCACGATGGGCCGCTTCATGGCCTGGTTCATCGGCTGGAACCTGGTGCTGGAATATCTGGTGTCGTCATCGGCCGTCGCGGTCGGATGGTCGGGTTATTTCACCGAATTGATGCAGGCGATGCACATCAATTTTCCTGCTTCGCTCACCAATGCGCCGCTTTGCGTGGTGGGCGATCCGCCACCCTGCCCAGCCATCGTGGACCATGCCACCGGCATCATGGGCTTCATCCATCAGTTCGGCTTCACCGGCGCGATCATGAATGTGCCGGCGGTGCTGCTTATTCTGGCGCTGACCGCAATCCTTGTGGTCGGCGTCAAAGAATCCGCCAACACCAACGCCATCATGGTTGGCGTCAAGATCGTGGTCGTGCTGCTGGTGATCGGTTTCGGCGCGAGCTTTATTCATTGGGGCAATTTCGTTCCGTTTATTCCCGCCAACACCGGCAAGTTCGGACATTTCGGACTGAGCGGCATCATGATGGGCTCGGCCATCATCTTCTTCGCCTATATCGGCTTCGACTCCGTGTCGGTTGCGGCACTGGAAACAAAGAACCCGCAGCGCGACCTGCCCATCGGAATCCTCGGATCGCTGTTCATCTGCACATTGCTCTATATGGCGATCTCGGTCGTGCTGCTGGGCATCGCGCCCTACCATCTGATGACGAACGTGCCCAACCCGGTGTCGTTCGCGGTTGGTCAGATCGCGAGTCTGCATTGGCTGGTGCCGGTCATCGACATCGGCGCGTCGGTCGGCCTCGCCTCCACGATCTTCGTCGGCCTCTACGGCCAGTCGCGCATCTTCTATTCCATGTCGCGCGACGGATTCCTGCCGAAAATGTTTGCCGTCGTGCATCCGCGCTATCACACGCCGCATCGCGGAACGATCATTACCGGCGTGGCGGCGGCGGCGTTGGCGGCGTTCTTTCCGATCAACTTCCTTGCGTTGCTCGTTTCCATCGGCACGCTGCTGGCCTTCGTGGTGGTCTGCATCGGCATTTTGATCCTGCGCGTGCAAGCGCCCAATGCGAAGCGGCCGTTCCGCACGCCCTATGTTTGGATTGTTGCGCCGTTGGGTGTCGCGATCTGCGGCGCGATGATGGCAAGCCTGCCGAACGATACCTGGTGGCGGCTCGTGATCTGGACCGGGATCGGTCTTGTCATCTATTTCGTCTACGGCATCCGCCATGCGCTGCCGTCAAAGTGGAAAGTGGACAAGAACGGCTGAGACAACAACACCTGTCATTCCCGGCTGAGCGACGTGCTAACGTCGCGAGGGGAAGGGAACCCAGGCGTCGAAGTCTGCGAATGTCTTGAACACCTGGGTCCCCTTCCCTCACGCTCACTGCGTTCGCGCTCGCCGGGGATGACAAGTTTTGGTTTATCGCTCGCTCAGAGATTTTATTGCCAAACTGGAAGCCACCGGTGAACTCGTCCGCGTGAAGGAACCCGTCTCCACGGTTCTGGAGATGACGGAAATCCAAACGCGCCTGATCGCGGAGGGCGGTCCCGCGATCCTTTTTGAAAAGCCCGTCAAAGCCGATGGCACGCCCAGCGACATGCCGGTGCTGGTCAACCTGTTCGGCACGGTGAAACGCGTCGCGATGGGCGTGACGATGGGCGGCGTCGAGCGCACGACGGGCGCTGAGATGCGCGAAGTGGGCGAGACGCTCGCCATGCTGCGCCAGCCGGAGCCGCCGCGCTCGCTCGGCGAAGCGATGGAATTGCTGCCGCTCGCCAAGACCGTGATGTCGATGCGGCCCAAGACGGCGGGATCGGGCGCGTGCCAGCAGATCGTGTTGCGCGGCGACCAGATCGACCTCAACAAATTGCCGATCCAGACGTGCTGGCCCGGAGAACCCGCGCCGCTCATCACCTGGCCGCTGGTCGTGACCAAAGGTCCGAGCGATGCGCGGGAGGACAACTACAATCTCGGCATCTACCGGATGCAGTTGCTGAACAAGAACCAGACCATCATGCGCTGGCTGAAACATCGCGGCGGTGCGCAACACCACGCGCGCTGGGGCAAGGAGAAAACCGCGCCCCTGCCCGCCGCTGTCGTGCTCGGCGCCGATCCCGGAACGATCCTCGCCGCGGTGACGCCGGTGCCGGATACGTTGTCGGAATATCAATTCGCGGGATTGTTGCGCGGCCAGAGAGTCGAGCTCGTCGATTGTGTGTCGCAGCCGCTGAAAGTCCCCGCCGAAGCGGAAATCGTGCTCGAAGGCGAAGTCTCGCTCTCCGACTATCGCGACGAAGGCCCGTATGGCGATCACACCGGCTATTACAATTCGGTCGAACAGTTTCCCGTGTTCACCGTCACCGCGATCACCATGCGCCGCGATCCGATCTATCTTTCCACTTACACGGGCCGTCCGCCGGACGAACCCTCCATTCTCGGCGAAGCGTTGAACGAAGTTTTCATTCCGCTATTCCGGCAGGTTTTTCCGGAGATCGTGGATTTCTGGCTGCCGCCGGAAGGCTGCTCCTATCGCATCGCCGTCGTGTCGATGAAGAAAGCCTATCCCGGTCACGCCAAGCGCGTGATGATGGGCGTGTGGTCGTATCTGCGCCAGTTTATGTACACCAAATGGGTCATCGTGGTGGACGACGACATCAACGCGCGCGATTGGAAAGACGTGATGTGGGCGCTGTCCACGCGCATGGACCCGGCGCGCGACATCACCGTCATCGAAGGCACGCCGATCGACTATCTGGATTTCGCTTCGCCGGAAAGCGGCCTTGGCTCCAAGATTGGCCTCGACGCGACGAACAAGCTGCCGCCCGAAACACACCGCGAATGGGGCAAGAAGATCGCGATGGATGAAGATGTCATCCGGAAGATCACCGAGAAATGGAAAAGCCTGGGCCTGCCCGGTTCCGGCAAGCCGATCTGGAAATAAGCGCGCATGAACTGGATCAATTTCTACGAGATGATCGGTGGTGCGGCTGCCACGCTTCTCGGCCTGCTCTTTGTTTCGGTGTCGGTGAATGCCGAGAAAATCCTGGGCAGCACGCATACCCATTCGCGGCGGCTGGCCGAACAGGCGTTCCAGAACTATCTCGCCGTGCTGATGATTTCGCTGATGGGCGTGTTTCCGGGCGTTTCGACAGCGAGCTACGGCCTAACGATTCTGTGGATCATCAGCGTTTGGAGCGTCTGGATTCTGATCAGGTTGTATCAGGTTCTGACACGGCCGGTGTTCGACGAATCTCGCAAGGTGACGTTGCGCCGCTTTGCGGCGTCCATCATCGGCTTTGGCTTGCTGATCTATGGCGGCGTGAACATGGCGCTCGGCAACGGCGACTATCATCAGACGATCTCGATCGCGCTTCTGGTTTTGTTGCTCTCTGCCACCGTCGTGTCCTGGGAATTGTTGATCAGCGTCGCGGATGAAAAACATGGCCCGCGCGAAAGCTGACGGTCTTCTAAAAACAATACTTCGTGGCGCCGTCGCGGGCGTTGCCGCATCGATCCTTCTCTTCGCGAATGTTGCGCAGGCCCAGGATTGCAAATTGCGGACATTGGCTAGCCTGCAGATTGTGGAAGGACCCGGCGGCCTTTTTCTGGTGCCGGTGACCGTGAGCGGCAAGCAGATATTGATGATACTGGACACCGGGGCGTCGCGTGGCGTGCTGGACAAAACACTGGCCACGCAACTTGGCCTCCCACTCAGCAAGATCGCGACACCGCAACCGATTTTTGCGGTGCCGCACCAGCCGACGCGCGCGTTCGAAACCTTTCCATCGCAGCAATATTACCTCGCCAACGGCGCGAAGCTGGAAGAACTGACCATCGTTCCGTCCGTCAGCCTCGGCGCGTCGCAGCACGCGGATGCGGCTTTCATGCTGGCCAACATCAATAGCCCCGACATGCCGCCGCTGAAGGGTATTCTCGGCAGCGACCTGCTGCGCGATTCCGATGTGGAGATCGATCCGCGCAACGGCATCATCAAACTGTTCGCCCAGGATCATTGCGCGGGCAAGGTCGTGTATTGGGCGGATGCTTATTCCGACCTTCCGATCCGCATCACCACCGACGGACAGATCGCCCTGACCATGACCTTGGACGGGCATGATGTGGATACGGTGCTGGATACCGGCGCGGCAAACACAACTTTAAGTTTGCAGATCGCGCGGCAGGTTTTCGACATCGATACCGATGCCCCAACGGTTGAAAAGATTTCCGGCAGCGGCCGCGACACGGTCTATCGCACCCATTTCAAAACGCTGGCCGCCGGCGGCATATCCATCGCCGCGCCGCGGATTTACCTTGTGCGCGATGCATTGGCCGACCGTCTTCGCGAAGACGCGGCCGATACGCACCATTTGATGCCTCTGCTCACGCGCACGCCGCAGCTCATTCTGGGCATGGACGTGCTGCGAAAACTCCATCTCTACATCGCCTATCACGAGAGCAAGCTCTACATCACAGCGGCGGATGCGGGGGCGCCAAATTCTGCAAAACCTTGAGCTTGATTGTGCACCGCGAGCCATGACTTAATGTTCGCTGGGGCAGTTCTTGGGGTTGTTATGAAAAACCTGCGCGTATATTTGGCTGCGGCGATAACAATTCTGGCGGCAACTGCAGCGCGGGCCGACGATTGCAAGCTCAGCCGCGCCGCCTCGCTGGATATCAGCCTCACGCGGGATGGCCGTATTCTGGTGCCAGTCACCATCAACGACACCGCCAAATTTTTGATGGTCGATACCGGCGCGCCGCTCAGCACGCTGGAGCCCGACACGGTCGCGGATTTGGGACTGAAGACCGAGCGCATGTATGAGGGCCAGATGTTCAACTCGCTTGGCCAGTCATTCACGGCCATCGCGCTTGTGCCATCGCTGTCCATCGATCAGGCCCATGCGTCGAACCTGAAATTTCCCGTCGATCCCACCCGGTTTTCCGAAGACCCACGCATGGCCGGATTGCTGGGCGCCGATCTGCTGCGCCACTACGACGTCGATCTCGATATCGCGAACCACAAGCTCAATCTCTTCACACAGGATCATTGCCCCGGAAAAGTAATTTACTGGCCCGCATCCGCCGTCGCGGTGGTGCCCTTCCACATCGCGCAGAGCGGCCACATCGTCCTTCCGGTCGAACTGGACGGACAATCTGTCGACGCAATACTCGATACCGGCGCGGGCTACAGCATTCTGGATCTCGAAACGGCGGAGCATCAATTCGGCCTCCAGCCCGGCGCCACCGATATGAAACCGGAAGGAAACTACGGCGGCGAGGCCGGTGTGCCGGCCTATAGCCACATCTTCAAGACGTTGGGATTCGATGGTCTCGCTGTCGCCAATCCCACGGTCTACATTTTCAAGGACATGGGTGCAT
>DATCFN010000183.1:0-4351 GCA_036509475.1 Rhizomicrobium sp.
TGTTTTCAGTCCCTGAACAAGGACCGCCGCGAAATCCTGTGGGAGGTGCGCCGCATCGCTGATACCAGCACCTTGCCGCTGTTCGCCGCGCAGCATGTCGAGGAACAACCTGATGAGAGAATCGCGGCGCTGCCGGTCATGCCGCAAAGCGAGCATGTGCTGGCCGATTACCAGATGCTGCGCTTCTCCTTGCGCGCGCATCTGATGCATTTCCTGCGCGATCTGTTCCGCGGCGAAGGCGTGATGAGTTGTGAAGAGGTCTCTGGCCCCAAGAACTTTATCGCCCGGGACGGCCAGCGCGTCGCCTGCGCCGGAATCGTGCTCACGCGGCAGATGCCGGGCGATGCCGGCGTGGTGTTCATCACCCTCAGCGACGAGAGCGGCGTCACCAATGTCGTTGTCTGGCCCAAGCTGGTGACGGAATTCCGCCGCGAGATCATGAGCGGACGGCTGTTATTGGTCGAAGGCAAGGTCCAGCGGAGCAAGGACGACGTCGTCCATCTCGTCGCCGAACGCATCACCGACCGCACGGAGGAGTTGGACCGTTTGTCCGAAGACACGGTCGAAGCACCGCCTTTGCGTTCACAGGCCGCGGCGAAACACATGCATGGCCATCCGCGCAATGTGCGCGTCGTGCCGAAGTCCCGCGATTTCCACTAGATCGCAATCGGGTGACGTGTGAAGCCCGCAAATTTCGCGGTAATCAGAGAATCTGGAGCATGATCGGATTCAACCCAATCAGATCATGCTCCAGCGCGTCAGTTCATGCGCTCGATGATGATGGCCGGCGCCATGCCGCCCGCGGCGCACATGGTCACAAGACCGCGCTTCAGGTCGCGGCGTTCCAGCTCATCCAGGATCGTGCCGATCAGGATGGAGCCGGTGGCGCCGATGGGATGGCCCAGCGCCATCGCGCCGCCATTCACATTCACCTTGTCGCGGTTGAGTTTCAGGTCGCGAATGAATTTCTCCGCCACCACCGCGAAGGCTTCGTTGATCTCGAACAGGTCGACGTCGTCGATGGTGAGGCCCGCTTTTTCCAGCACCTTGCGCGCGGCAGGGACTGGCGCGTTCAGCATCAACGTCGGGCTGTCGCCCATATTGGCCATCGCTACCACGCGGGCGCGCGGCTTCATGCCGTGTTTCTTCGCATAGCTTTCCGACGCCAGCAGCAGCGCCGCCGCGCCATCGACAACGCCGGAGGAATTGCCGGCGTGATGCACATGGTTGAATTTCAGATCGGGATAGACCTGGCGGATCAATCCGCCATAGGTCGTGCCTTTGTCGTCCAGCGGAAAATCCGCCATCGCCGCGAAAGAGGGCTTCAGCGCGGAGAGCCCTTCCATCGTCGTCTGCGGACGGGGAAATTCCTCGCGGTCCAGCGCCATTGTGCCGTCCTCTTTATAAATGGGCACCAGGCTCTTATCGAAGTGGCGGCCCTTGATCGCGGCGTCGGCACGCTGCTGGCTCACCAGCGCGAGTTCATCGACGGCCTGCCGTGAAATGCCCTCCATCGTGGCGATGGCATCGGCGCAAACGCCCTGATGGCTTTGCGGATGGCGCGCGCGCAGACGCAGATTGCCCGCATCCATGAAGGGCGGCGACTTCGGGTCGGCGGTTGATGATGTATAGCTCATCATCTCCGTGCCGCCCGCGATGACGAGGTCTTCCATGCCCGACATGATGTTCGCGGCGGCGATGTTCACGCTCGTGATGCCCGAACCGCAGAAACGATCCAGCGTCATGCCGCTCGCCTTCACATCGTAACCGGCATCGAGCGCCGCCATACGGCCAAGATCCGCGCCCTGCTTGCCGCGTTGCGAGGAGGTGCCCAGATGATGTCGTCCACTTCGGCCGTGTTCAGATCGTTGCGCTTGGCCAGCGCGGCCAGAACAGACGCCGCAAGCTGCTGCGGATGTATATCGGCCAGCGCGCCTTTGCCGACCTTGCCGATGCCGCGCGGCGAACGGCACGCGTCGATGATCCATGCTTCGGCCATTTTTCTCTCCTGGAATTTTCGGTGTCTGTTTGGCGCGAATTATACGGGGCGTCGGTGAAGGTGGCGAGTCATGCGCTGACGTTGCGGAAAGTTAGCTTTCGACAAAGCCCGTGGCAGGTTAAAGTTACGCCCGCAATTTCGGGGAGTTTCCAACATGCACGCTGTGAAGCTTTTTCTCTTCCTCGCGGCTCTTGCCGGCGCGGCGTCGTCCGCATTCGCCGCCGATCAGGTTCTGATTCAAACCTCGCTCGGCGACATCACCGTGCAACTGGACCGCGCCCATGCGCCGGTCACCGTCGACAATTTCGAACGCTATGTGCGCGAAGGGCACTATGACGGAACGGTGTTCTATCGCGTCGTGCCCAATTTCGTGATCCAGGCCGGAAGCTATGAGGCGGACAACATGTTCCGCCCGCCGCACGATCCGATCATGCTGGAAGCCAATAACGGCCTGCACAATGTCCGCGGCGCCATCGCGATGGCGCGCATGGACGAACCCAACACCGGGACGTCGGAGTTTTACATCAATCTCGCCGACAATCCGGGGCTCGATCATCTGGCGACCGACCCCGGCAATGCGACGGGCTATGCTGTGTTCGGGCAGGTTATCTCGGGCATGGATGTGGCGGACAAGATTGCCGCCGTGCCGCTGGGCGACAGTGGGCCGGTGCCCCATGCGGCGCCGGTTGCGCCCATCGTCATCAAAAAAGTTACGCTGCTGCTGTAGCCGCGTTTATCGGAGAATTGTCATGGCATCCAATGCCGAACTGTTAGGCCGCCGCAACGCCGCGATCCCGCGCGGTGTTTCCATTGCAACGCCGGTCTTTGCCGCGCGGGCGCAGAATGCGGAGATCTGGGATGTGGAAGGCAATCGCTATGTCGATTTCGCCGGCGGCATCGCGGTTCTCAACACCGGTCATCGCCATCCCAAAGTGATCGCGGCGGCAAAGGCGCAGATCGATCTTTATACGCACACCGCGTTTCAGGTCACGGCTTACGAGCCTTACATCGAGCTGGCGGAGCGGTTGAATGCGCTGGCGCCAATCAAAGGCGCGGCGAAGACAATCTTCTTCACGACCGGCGCGGAAGCAGCGGAGAACGCCGTCAAGATCGCGCGCGCCGCAACCGGCCGTTCGGCGGTGATCGCTTTTACCGGCGGCTTTCACGGCCGCACGCTTCTGACCATGGCGATGACGGGAAAGGTGCTGCCCTACAAGAAGGCCTTCGCGCCCTTGCCCGGCGAGGTGTTCCACGTTCCGTTTCCGATTGCGCATTACGGCACGACGGTTGAGGACTCTCTCAAGGCGCTGAACTTCCTGTTCAAAGCCGATGTGGAACCGGCGCGCGTCGCCGCCATCATCATCGAGCCGGTGCAGGGCGAGGGCGGCTTCCACAAGGCGCCGCCGGAACTCATGCGCGCCTTGCGCAAGATCTGCGACGACAATGGCATCGTCCTCATTGCGGACGAGATTCAATCCGGCTTCGGGCGCACCGGAAAAATGTTTGCCGCCGAACATTGGGACGTCGAACCTGACCTTATCACCGTCGCCAAATCGCTCGCCGGCGGCTTTCCGCTGTCCGGTGTCATCGGCCGCGCGGATTTGATGGATGCGGCCGAGCCCGGCGGGCTGGGCGGCACCTATTCGGGATCGCCGGTCGCCTGCGCCGCCGCGCTTGCCGTTCTCGATGTCATAAAAGACGAAAAGCTGCTCGCCCGTGCCGACACTATCGGCGCGCGGATAAAGACGCGGCTGGCCGAAATCGCCCAGCGCAATGACAGCGTTCCCATGGCCGCCATCCGCGGCGACGGGGCGATGATCGCCTTCGATCTGGTCAAGGCACGCGGCGGCCATGAGCCGGACGCCGATGCCACAAAGCGCGTCACGGCCAGGGCGCTGGCGGGTGGCCTCATCCTTCTGTCCTGCGGGATTCATGGCGAGACGATCCGCATCCTGGTGCCCTTGACCGCCAGCGACACAATTCTGGACGAGGGATTAGACAAGCTGCAGCAAGCGCTTATGCGGGATGGTTGACCGCCGCCCCGTTGCTGCGTAAGCGAAGGCTTAGGGAACTTTGGGTTAGATCGGGCGTTCGCCCAATGACTTAAAACCGAAGGGATTTCACATGGCGCCGCGCAGGAAAAAAGAAATGACGCTCGAAGATCGCCTGGATGCATTGCGCGCCGATCTGGAAGCGCTGCAAGGCGACATGAAGGGTCTGGCCGGCGGCGTCGGCGAAGTTGCCAGCGAACGCGTCAGCGAAATGCTGCGCACCACCGAAGACATGGCCGAACAGATCACCGCGCAGGTCGAAGACTGGGCGACGGATCACGTCGATACGTTGCGCGATCAG
>DATCFN010000184.1:0-4247 GCA_036509475.1 Rhizomicrobium sp.
CGATGACCGCACCGATCAAACAGGGCGCGGCGGCGTGGTATCATCCGGGACGTTCCGGCACGCTGGCGCTCGGCCCGAAGGTGCTGGCGTATTTCGGCGAAATCCATCCGAAGATTCTGGCGGCTTTCGATCTCAAAGGTCCGGTCAGCGCGTTTGAAGTTTTCATGGACGCGATCCCCGAACCGAAAGCCAAGTCGAAGGCCCGCACGCCGTTCCTGCCGTCGCAATTCCAGCCGGTCGAGCGCGATTTCGCGTTCGTGGTGGATGCGAGCGTCAGCGCCGACGCGATCATCAAGGCCGCGAAATCCGCCGAGCGAGATCTCACCGAGCGCGTGGATATCTTCGACGTTTATGAAGGTAAAGGTGTACCGGAGGGCAAGAAGTCGCTCGCGATCTCCGTGCGGTTGCAGTCGAAGGACAAAACATTGACCGATGTCGAGATTGAAGCCATCGCGGCCAAGATCGTCGCGGCGGTGACGAAAGCGACCGGCGGCACGCTGCGGACTTAAGCCACGTTTGTCATGGCCCGCGCTCCGGCAGGTGATGACAATGGAGTGTGAAACATGACCGCCCATACTTTCGACAAACGCTCCGGCCTTTTGTTTATTTGTGCTTTCGGCATCGTCAGCCTGTTCGCGGACATGGCGTATGAGGGCATGCGTTCCTCGACGGGGCCGTTCCTCGCACTGCTGGGTGCGAGCGGGACAGCGGTGGGCATTATCGCGGGCGCGGGCGAGTTGTTCGGCTATCTGCTGCGGCTGGTATCGGGGCGGTTCGCCGAAAAGACTGGCGCCTATTGGCCCATCACGCTGGCCGGTTACATTTTGCAGATGGCGGTGATCCCGCTGCTGGGCCTCACCGGCAACTGGATGATCGCGGCATTGGTCATCGTGCTGGAACGCACCGGCAAGGCAATCCGCAATCCCACCGCGAACTTCATGATGTCGCGCGCGGGCGAGCATATCGGGCAGGGCTGGGCGTTCGGCTTGCAGGAAGCGCTGGACCAGACCGGCGCACTGATTGGCCCGCTGATCATCGCATTGGTTTTGGCCCGTCACGGCGACTACGCCCACGCATTTGCGTGGCTCGGTGTGCCGGCCGTTCTGACGGTTCTCACCGTCAGCGCTGTGGCGCTGCGTTATCCTTTCGCCGGTCACATCGCGCCGCCGGAAAAAGGCTCCTCAGATTCCAAACTGCCGGTGACGTTCTGGCTCTACGCCGCCAGTTCCGGCCTCGTCGCTTTCGGCTTCGCGGATTATTCGCTGATCGCATTTCACTTCGCGCAGAGCCACGTCGTATCGGCCACGTCCATTCCCCTTCTCTATTCGCTGGCGATGGGAACGTCCGGCATCGGCGCGCTGGTCATGGGCCTGCTGTTCGACCGTTACGGTTTCTCGGTATTTCCGCCGACGATCCTGGCGGCGGCCGCGGCCACGCCGCTGGCATTTCTCGGTGGCCACGACCTGGCAATCGCTGGCGCGGCGCTGTGGGGTGTGGCGCTGGGCGCGCAGAATTCCGTGCTGACCGCGGGCATTGCGCTGCTCATCCCACAATCCATCCGCGCCCGCGCCTATGGCACGTTCTCGGCGGTATTCGGCATTGCATGGTTCGCGGGCAGCGCGCTGATGGGCGCGCTCTACGATGTATCGCTGGTGGCGCTGGTGAGCGTCGCGGTGATCGCGGAATTCGCCGCGCTCATCCCGTTTGTCCTGGCACTTCGGCGTGCGAAATAGTCAGGCCGCGCTCAGATTTTCCGTCAGCAATGCGGGCGCTGTGCCCATTTGCTGCGCCAGCCGTTCGAATTCACCGCGCGCCTGTGCGTTGGAGCGCTGATGCCGCTCGGCGAAAATGAATTCGTTTTTCAGCGAATGTTCGAGCCCGGTCAGTTCCGTCACGCGCACCTTGTAGCCATGCGCCTCAAGGAACAATCCGCGCAACACGTTGGTCAGATGGGCGCCGAATTCGCGGCGCTGGATGGGATGACGCCAGAGTTGCTGCATCGGGCCTTTCACATCGTCCAGCCCGCGCGCGACTTCGGCCTGGCAGCACGGGACGAGTGCCACAAATTTCGCGTCGTTCTGCAGCGCGAACAGGATCGCCTCGTCGGTCGCGGTGTCGCAGGCATGCAGCGCCGTCACCACATCCGCCTTGTTGTCGGGCAGTTTCGCGTCGCGGATCGCGCCTTCGACGAAATTCATCCGCGCGAAGCCGCTTTCGGTGGCAATGGCCTTGGATGTTTCGATCAGTTCGGACCGCGCCTCGACCGCATAGACGATGCCGCGGTCCTGTTTGGCGAAGAACAGGTCGTAAAGCACGAAGCCGAGATAGGATTTGCCCGCGCCCAGATCCGCCAGGACCGGTTGCTCGTTTTCCGCAAAGGCGCGATCCAGCGCCGGGCGGATCAAATTTGCCAGATGCAGAACCTGTTTCAGCTTGCGCCGCGAATCCGCGTTCAGCGCCCCGTCGCGGGTCAGGATATGCAACGCTTTCAGCAGCGGCACCGATTGGCCCGGCCAAAGCTCCGCCAGCAGGTCGGTTTGCATCGGTTTCGTACGCGTTTTTGCCATCGGCGCGGACCTTAATCTTCCGGTCTGCGCTAAGCTATCCGTAGGTCACAAAGGAAACGACGTTGCCGTCCGGATCACGGACGTGAAAATCAGTTCCACCCCAATCGTGCCGAACGAGCTTCTGCACGATGTCGGCACCCCGAGTTTCGAATTCCACAAGCAGGGACTGCACGTCCGAAACTTCGAAAGATGCCGCGACTAGCGATTCCTCCTGCGCAGCGGCCTTGGAGAATACCGGCTGATGCACGAAGCGCAGGTGCAGGCACACGCCATCACGCGACACCGACCCGTAAAATGGAGGCGTGCCGTAGAGAAAGTCGATTTCGAAGCCGAGCTTATCCGCGAAGAAGTTGGCGCCCGCCGTCACGTCGCTGACGAACAGGATGGGCACGACGGCCTCGAAAACCAGCGGGCCAGGCGATTTGGGGGGCTGTTTGGTCATGACGGCAGGCTATCCGATAACGCTTCGGCTCGCCAAAAACCGGGCCAAAACGCCGGTTGGAAGCCGCGGGCGGGGATGCTAGAGACCCGCCTTCACGGCCTCAAGCAGCGAAGCGGTAGGCCATTAGAGAATCCATGACCGACCTGTCCAAGATCCGCAATTTTTCCATCGTCGCCCATATCGACCATGGCAAATCTACCCTCGCCGACCGGCTGATTCAGTTCACCGGCGGGCTGACCCAGCGCGAGATGAAGGATCAGGTGCTGGATTCGATGGATATCGAGCGCGAGCGCGGCATCACCATCAAGGCCCAGACCGTGCGGCTGGAATACAAGGCGAAGGACGGTGACACCTACACGCTGAACCTGATGGACACGCCCGGTCACGTCGACTTCGGCTATGAGGTTTCGCGCTGCCTTGCCGCCTGCGAAGGCGCGCTGCTGGTGGTCGATGCCAGCCAGGGCGTGGAAGCGCAGACCTTGGCGAACGTCTATCAGGCGATCGACGCCAATCTCGACATCGTGCCGGTGCTGAACAAGATCGACCTGCCCGCCGCCGAACCGGAACGCGTGAAGCAGCAGATCGAAGATGTGATCGGCCTCGACGCCAGCGAGGCGATTGCGATTTCCGCCAAGACGGGTCTTAACATTGAAGGCGTGCTCGAAGCGATCGTTACGCGGCTGCCCGCGCCCAAGGGCGATGCGCACGCGCCGCTGAAAGCGTTGCTGGTCGATTCCTACTATGACACCTATCTGGGCGTCGTCGTGATTGTGCGCATCATCGATGGCGAGCTGAAGAAGGGCCAGAAGATCCGCATGATGGCGGCGAACGCCTTCTATACGGTCGAGCAGATCGGCGTCTTCACGCCCAAAAAAGTCGGTGTCGAGAAACTCGGTCCTGGCGAAGTTGGTTACATCACCGCGCAGATCAAGCAAGTGGCTGACACCAAAGTCGGAGACACCATCACCGATGAGCGCAAAGGCACCGCCAATGCGCTGCCCGGATTCAAACCGGCGCAGCAGGTTGTGTTCTGCGGCCTGTTTCCGCTGGATGCCGCGCTGTTCGAGGACCTGCGCGAGGCGCTGGGCAAACTGCATCTGAACGACGCCAGCTTCACGTTTGAAACCGAATCTTCCGCCGCGCTGGGCTTTGGTTTCCGCTGCGGGTTTCTTGGCCTGCTGCATCTGGAGATTATTCGCGAGCGTCTGGAACGCGAGTTCAATCTCGACCTCATCACC
>DATCFN010000185.1:0-2231 GCA_036509475.1 Rhizomicrobium sp.
GACCCCTCCCCGAATTGCTTTGCAATTCGACCCTCCCTCAAGGGGAGGGTGGAGTCGTGTGCGATCTTTTCAATTTCGCTCAACGTGAAGAACGAACGCTTCGCCACAGTATCGGTCTGCGGGTAGTCGGTGCGGAACTGGCTGCCGCGGCTTTCGTGACGCGCCAGGGCGGCGGCGGCGACCATTTTCGCTGCTGTCGTCATGTTGAGCAAAGCAGGCTCACCGGCGCCCGCGCGTTCCACGGATTCAATGGTCGCAAGCGCTGCGGTAAGACCGTCCGCATCGCGCTCCAGCCCGACATTGCGCGTCATGGCTTCGCGCATGGCCTGCGGCGGCGGAGGCGCATTGAAGCGTTCCGGCGCAGGCGGCGTGCCCTTGGCGGGCTGGGTTGTGATCGCACCGCGCACATCGTCCGCCGCGCGCGCGCCAAATACCAATGTTTCAAGCAGCGAGTTGGAGGCGAGGCGGTTGGCGCCGTGCAATCCGGTCGAAGCGCATTCGCCGACAGCCCACAATCCGTCAAGTGATGTGCGTCCGCGCGCGTCGCTGGAAATTCCGCCCATGTGATAATGCGCGGCGGGCGCGACCGGGATCGGCTGCGTCGCCGGATCGATTCCGGCGGACATGCACGCGGCAAAGACGGTCGGAAAACGATCCGCGAATTTCGCGCCGATAGCCTCGCGGCAATCCAGGAAAGTTTTGTGTCCACGCGCGATCTCGCGATGAATGGCGCGCGCCACCACGTCGCGCGGTGCAAGCTCCGCATCGGGATGAATGGCCGGCATGAATCGATGACCGGTTTCGTCGATCAGTGTCGCGCCTTCGCCGCGTAGCGCCTCGGTGGCCAGCGGTGCGGGGTCGCGGCCGATAGCGATGGCGGTGGGATGGAATTGCACGAACTCCGCGTCCGCGATGATCGCACCGGCACGCGCCGCCATGCCGAGGCCTTCGCCGCGCGTCTCCAGCGGATTGGTGGTGACGGCATAGAGCGCGCCAAGGCCACCGCTGGCGAAGATCACGGCCTTGGCGCGGAACAGCACCAAACGCGCGCCATGGCCTGTGCCGTAACGCGCGAAAACGCCGGTGACGCGGCCTTCTTCGACGGCAAGTTCGAGGGCGTGAAAGCCTTCGAGAATTTGGATGGAGGGCGTTGCGAGCGCGCGTTCCGCGAGGGTGCGCGTGACTTCGGCGCCGGCACGGTCGCCGCGTACATGCACGATACGCTTGGCGGAATGCGCGGCCTCGCGGCCCAGCGCCCGCGATCCATCCGGCTTGCGGTCGAACGGCGCGCCATAGGCGATGAGGTCTTCGATGCGCGATGGCGCATCGCGCGTGACCAGTTCAACGATCTTCGGATCGCAAGTGCCCGCGCCCGCCGCGATGGTGTCGGCGGCGTGGCTCTGCCAGCTATCGTCCGCATCCATCGCCGCGGCGATGCCGCCTTGCGCCCATGCGCTCGATCCCGACGTGCCGGGACGCGCACCGGCCAGCACCAACGCGGGGAAGGGCGACAGTTTCAGCGCCGTGAACAATCCCGCCATGCCCGCGCCCAGGATGAGCGCGCCGGGGGCTTCAACGATGTTGTCGATGCGGCGTGTCATTTACGCGGCCGCTTTCTTCGTTGGCACGCCGACGGCCAACATACGGTCGACAGCCGCCTTCGCGCGCACGGCGATGGCCGGATCGACGATGACTTCCGTCGTCATGGTCTGCAGCGAATGCAGCATCTTCGGCAGCGTGATGCGCTTCATATGCGGGCACAGATTGCAGGGCCGCACGAAATCGACCTTGGGAAATTCGACGGCGACGTTGTCGCTCATCGAACATTCGGTCACGAGCACGACCTTCTGCGGATGATGATTGCCGACGTAGCCGATCATCGCGCTGGTCGAGCCGGAGAAATCCGCCTCCGCCACGACTTCCGGCGGGCATTCGGGATGCGTCAGCACGACGACGCCGGGGTTTGCAGCGCGGAAGTTGCGGATGTCCTGCGCCGTGAAACGCTCATGCACTTCGCAGGCGCCGTCATAGGTGATGATCTTTATCTTCGTCTGCGCGGCGACGTTTTGGGCGAGATATTTGTCCGGCACCATGATGACGGTATCGACGCCTTTTTCGCGTGCGATGTCTTCCACCACCGCCACCGCGTTGGACGAGGTGCAGCACACATCGCTCTCTGCCTTCACATCGGCGGAGGTATTCACATAAGTCACGACCGGCAGGCCGGGATA
>DATCFN010000186.1:0-3959 GCA_036509475.1 Rhizomicrobium sp.
CGCCAGATTGGCGGCGGCAATGCCACGATCCTGCTCGGCGCACAGGCGACAGAAGCCAATCTGCGCGCGCAGCCGCTGGAGCAATACGACGTCATCTACTTCGCGACCCACGGCATCCTGCCGGGCGAGCTGCATTGCGCCGCCGAACCGTCATTGGCCTTGTCGCCGCCGGCGACACCGGCCGCGACGACCAGCACCGACGGCATGCTGACCGCCAGCGAGATCGCACAGCTCAAATTGAATGCCGATCTGGTCGTGCTCTCGGCCTGCAACACCGCTGAATCCTCGGATGGTCTTGGCGGCGGCGCGCTGGAAGGCCTCTCGGACTCGTTCTTTGCGGCCGGTGCGCGTGCGGTTCTGGCGACCCATTGGGAAGTGCCGTCCACGGCGACCGCCAGTCTGATGACGGGCGTGTTCACGCCGGCCAACCGGGCGCGCGGGCTTGCGCAGGCGCTTCGGCAGTCTCAACTTTCCCTGATTGCGCAAGGCTCGACGGCGCATCCCTTCAACTGGGCCGCTTTTACGATTATCGGCGACGGTGAAGTGCTCTCCAACACGGCCGAGCGCAGTGCGCAACTGATCCATGCGGGGCGTCCATGAACATTCGTCGGGTTTTGCTGGCTTGCGCCTTGGCGCTGCCGTTTCTCGCAACCGCCGCTGATGCGGCGCAATTCGTCGTCGTCGAGGCGCGGGGCATCGCCATGAAGGTTGGCGCCATCGTCGATCCCACCAAGCCGCTCGTCCTGACACAGGGCCAGCATCTGACGCTGGTGTCCGACACCGGACAGACCATCAAGCTGGACGGACCGTATTCCAAAGCACCGGCTGCCGCCCAGGGCGTGCAGCTTGCCGCAGCCTTCGGGGCGTTGGTGACGAGCCAGGGCGGGCGCGCCGGTGAAATCGGTACGACGCGCGGCGCCGGCAGGGTCACGCTGCCGTCCGCCTGGGTATTGGATGCGACACATTCCGGAACGGTCTGCCTGCAGCAGGGCCAACAGCCGGTTCTGTGGCGTCCCGCCGCCGGCGCGAACTCCGTCGATATCACCATCATGCCCGCCGACCGCAGCTGGAAGGCGCAGGCCGCATGGCCGAAGGGCGCCGAACGCCTTGCCGTGAAAAGCGACGTCGGCATGCACGGCGATGCCAGCTATTTTGTGGTTCTCAACGGCAATGAAGCGGCGATGACGGTCAGCACCATTCCGGCCGCGCTGACCACCGATCAAATGCGCGCCGCCTGGATGCTGCAGAAGGGCTGCACGCCGCAGGCCGAAGCGTTGATGCGCTCCGCATCCAAATGAACGTCCCGACCGTCGCCCATGCGCGCAAACTTTTGCGCGATAAACGTTTTACGTCGATTTTTGGGCTGATCGCCATTGCCTTTCTCGCGGCAGCGGGGTTCGTGTTTCTGGTCGGGAATTTTGCAGCCCTGACCAACGTCGATAATTTTATCCACGATTGGGAATTCGCGCGGCTTTCGCATGAGCAGCCGAGCGACGACCGCGTGCGGATCGTCGCCATCGACGAAGAAACCATGCGGCATTTCCCCTATCGCTCGCCGATCAACCGCGGCCTGCTTGCGCAGGTCCTGACGCGCATTGATGCGGGCCATCCCAAGGCTATCGGCATCGACATTCTATTCGACCAGCCGACCGTGCCGGCGGAAGACGCGGCGCTGAAGCATGTGATCGACACGATCAAAACACCGCTGGCCATCGCCTATACGGAAGAGCCGTGGAACGTCACGCCGGCGCAGCTTGCCTATCTGCGCAATTTCGTTCCGGCGCGTGACCGCGTTTCGCCCGACCTTCTGAAGGACCCTTACGGCATCACGCGGTTTGTCGATCCGGGCCAGATAGTGGCCGGCGGCCATAAGATGATCAGCATGGAGCGAAAGCTCGCCGAAGTTTACGGCGTGAAGACGGTCGACAAGCCCGTCGCCATCGTCTGGCATAAGCCACCGGCGGATCAGACCTACAATTACCTCGAAGAGCAGGCCTGGGGGATGTTGAACATTCCGGCCGTTGCCTGGAACTTTGCCGTCGGTCCTGCCCTGTTCAAGGACAAGATCGCGCTCGTCGGTTCGGATCTCAGTCTCGTCGATCAGCATCGCACGCCGTTGGCATCGGTGTTGAAGGGCGCAACCATGCCAGGGGTCATCGCGCATGCTTACGGCATTTCTACCTTGCTCGATGGCGGCGTCTCGCCGATCGCCGGCTGGAAGACCAACCTGACGCTTGCGCTCATCCTGTCTTTCATCGGCGCGGCCCTTGGCATACTGAACTTTCCCCTGCTGCCGCGCATCGCCGGGGTTGTCGGGATCCTTGCGGCGTACTGGATTGTGGGCGTCCTGTTCTATTTCTACGCCGATGTGATGGTCGGCCTTATCGCGCCGTCACTGGCCATGATCGCAAGTTTCGCCGGCATGGACTCGCTGACCGGCCGCGAGGCACGCAAGCAGCGCCATTTCATCCAGGGCGCTTTCGCCAAATATGTCTCGCCCAAAGTCGTGGATTCGCTGGTCGCCAATCCCGACAAGATGTCGCTCGCCGCCGAACGCCGCGTCATGACTTATATCTTCACCGACATCGCGGACTTCACCACTTTCTCGGAGAAGATGGATTCCACGGAACTCACCGTCCTCATCAACGAATATCTGGAAGGCATGACCAATGTCGTGCTGAGCCATGACGGCATGGTCGACAAGTTCATCGGCGACGCGGTTTTCGCGATCTTCAACACGCCGGTGTGGGACCTGACCGATCATGCGGACCGCGCCGTGAAATGCGCGCTCGACATGGACAGTTTCACCGAGAAATTTCGCGTCGAGCAGAATGCCAAGGGCGTCAATTTCGGCATCACACGCATCGGCGTGCTGACCGGGCCGGCGGCGGTGGGCAATTTCGGCTCCAAATCGCGTTTCAGCTATACGGCGCAGGGCGATTCGGTGAATGCCGCCTCTCGTCTGGAGGGCCTGAACAAAACCTTCGGCACCCATATCTGCGTCAGCGGCGACACCCGTGACCAATGCAAGGAAGCCCAGTTCCGGGAGATCGCCTCGGTCATCCTGAAGGGCAAAACCGTGCCGACCATGGTATGGGAGCCCTTGCATCCGGGACGCAAATCGCAGGAGTTTGTGCAGCGCTACCGGGAGGCCTTCGCCAAGGCGAGCGCGCACGACCCGGCAGCGAAGGAAATGTTTGCTGCGCTTGCCGCCGAGGCGCCGGACGATGCCTGCGTCCGGTGGCATGCCAAGCGTCTTGAGGAGGGGCTGAGCGGCACCGAGATCAAGATGACGGAGAAATAATGGTCTGGGCGTTTGTCGTTGCACTGATCCTGCTCGTCGCCCGGCTTTTCGGCGGGCCGCTCTTTACCCATTACGCGCCCGGCCACGAAGACAATCTCATTCACGTTGTCACGGCGGCGCTGATTATTTCACTGGCGTTGCTCGCCGACCGTCTGATCCGCCGCTACTACTGGGAAACCTATTTCAAGCAGAAGCGCAATCGTGAAGCGCCGAAGCTGATCCAGGACATCACGACGATCCTCATCGTCATCGTCGGCATTACGATTGCGCTGTGGTGGCAGGAAGGGCTGACGCTGACCGGCATCGCCGCCACCAGCATCGCCGTCGCCGCCGGCATCGGCGTCGCGTTGCAGCCCGACCTGCAGGACGTCTTCTCCGGCCTCGCCATCAATCTGGAGGGCTCGTACTCCATTGGCGACTGGATCACGGTCTATTCCGAAGACCTCGATGCACCGATGTATGGCTGCATCACCAATCTGAGCTGGCGCGGCACCTTCATCACGCTGGAAGACGGCACGCGCGCCAGCGTGCCCAACAGCCACTTCACCACCAAGGTGGTCGTCAATCACAGCCATCCGATGGGCGCCAAGAAGCTCAGCGTCGAGATCGGCGTCGACAACCGCCTTCCGGCGGGCCGCGTCATGGACATGTTTCT
>DATCFN010000187.1:0-6993 GCA_036509475.1 Rhizomicrobium sp.
ATCGCCGCCTGGCCGCCGACGTTGCCTACTTTCCACCCGTGCCGCAGGCATTTCAGCTCGACTGGACCGGTTCGGATTGCGTCGCCCGCATCGGTTGGGAATGGGCCTTGCTCGGCCTGGCGAAAGCCAAGCTGAAAGAACGCGTGCATACCACCCGCCCCAGCCTGTTGGTGACGATGGGCGGCAGCGATCCGGCAGCGCTGACCTTGCGCATCGCGCGGGCGCTGTCCCGGCTCGATCCGGTGTTTCGCGCGCGGTTCGTCATCGGCCCCGGCATGAAAGACGCCGCACGCACCGCCCGAAACATCGCCAATCTGGCGCCGAATTTCGAAACCATCGAAGGCGCGGACGATCTGGCCACCGAATTTGCCGCCAGTGACGCGGCGCTCGCGGCCTTCGGCGTCACGGCCTACGAACTGGCGGCCTATGGCGTGCCGGCGCTCTACATTGCATTGACCGAAGATCACGCGCTGTCCGCATCGGCGTTCGAGAATGCGGGGCTTGGCCTGTCGCTCGGCGTCGAATCCCAGATCGAGGACGCCGACATCGCGCAGGCTGCCTGGGCGCTTCTCGCGGATTCGGTGCGCCGCCGCGAAATGCATGCGGCGGGATTGATGACGATCGATGGCGACGGCGCGGCACGCATCGCAGCCGATCTGGCGGCGTCGCTAAAGCAGCGCCGCGCGGCAACACCGGTCAAAATTGCGAGCTGAGAGCCGCTTTTGCCTTGGCGAAGCAATCGGCCCAATCGCCGGGCGATGAAGGAACGATGGACTGGCAAGACGGCGCCAGGGGTTCATAACCGCAGCCGAAACTCGTCCAGCCTGCGTCTCTCTGAATTTTGTAGGTCGGAACGCCGGCACCTGCCGCGAGCCATGACACCGCCGTCGGCGCGCTCACCACGGCATCGAGCGACGACAGCAGCGCGCAGGCGCGGTCCAATTCCTGTTTCTGATCGATATCGTCGAGGACGACGATCTCGAGGCCGGACAAGGCACAGAGTTCTTCGATCTCGTCCTCGGTCGCGTCGTATTGCACGCAGACCGGTGCGCCCGGCAGATCGCGGATGAAATCGGCCCACGCCTGAAGCGGCGCGAATTGCTGCGCGCGGCCATCCGTCATTTTACCGCTACGCCAGCAGATGCCGATGAACGGGCCGTCTTCCGCATCGTTCAACGATTTCGTCCAGTCGAGGATTTCGATTTCATCCGCGTCGAGATAGGCATGCGACTGCGGAAACTTCGCGATGTCGTTGCGCAAATAGCGGGGCAGCGTGCCCATTTCAACGGCGAGGTTCGCGCCGCCCAGCGATTTCAGCCAGCCGTAATGCGCCTGCACCGTTCCGCCAAGCATTTGCATTTCGCTGGCGTGGACGGTGACATCGGGGAAGGAACGGGCAAATAACGGAACCAGCCGCGGCTCACATTCCAGAATGATGCTGCCGCCCTCTTGTGCCGCGCGCCGTGCAAGATCGGGGATTAGGCTGGCGAACATGAGTTGGTCGCCGACGCCCTGCTCCGCAGTGACCAGAAGGCGCTTCTGTTTCAACGATGCGCCGGCCCATGCGGGAAGCTTGTGATCGCAGAGCGGCGCCTTGCCGGGAATTTTCAGCCGCGCCGCATAATCGCGCCAACCGTCTTTCAAATCGCCGAGCTGCAAACGCAGGATGGATCGGTTCAGACGCGTCTGGGCGCTGTCCGGCTCCGCGCGAAGGGCGCGGTCGTAATGCGCGAGGGCCGCGTCGTTTTCGCCGCGCATGGCCAGAAGGTCGGCCAGGTTCGATAGAGCAACGGCGGAATTGGGCGCAAATGCGAGTGCTTGGCGGTAATGGGTTTCCGCGCCCGCCAGATCTTGCATGTCGCGGAACACGGAGCCGAGCGTTTGCCAGATTTCCGAGGCCTCGGGATTGCGTTCCAGCGCCGGAGTCAAAAGCGCCTGCGCCGCCTGTGGCTGGCCGTTCGCTCTTAACAGATTGGCAAGATTGATTAACGCTTCCACGCGCCCCGGCTCGATCGCAAGCACCTGGCGAAAGAACATTTCCGCCGGCTGGATCATGCCGAGCGTGCGCGCCGTATTGCCCAGCGCGAAAAGAATGCGCGGATCGGAAGGCGCCTCGCCAAGCGCGCGCTGATAGCAGTCGATGGCATCGGCATGGCGGCCCTGCCGCGACAGTCGAAGGCCTTGTTCGTAGGATTCTTGAAGACGTGCGGTCATGCGCCTTTGTCGCCCACCTGCGCTTAAAGCCGCGTTAAGCACAACGCGCCGCGTTTAGCGCGGTGTTAAGGGCTGGCGCGCGACACTGAGCCGTCCGAACGACGAAGGCCCATGTCGAGCACGATTACCAGTTTCGATCCGTCTTTGCTGGTGAGCTATTACCAGGCGAAGTTGAGCAGCAGCACGCTCGCATCGCAGACGGCGCAGGCCAACCTGTCCGCGACCGCGCAGGCGCAAGCCGCGAACAGCGCGACGGCAGCGGATAGTCCTCCCTGGGAAAATCTCAACCAGCCTTCGGCGCAGGTCGAAGACGCGCAGACGCTCGCCATCACGAATTTCATGGATACGAGCAACGTGCCGCTCAGCGCCGGCTCGACCACGGACGCCAAGACCGAGCAGGACAATCAAAAGCTCTTTTCGCTTTATACGGCGGTGAACAACCTGGCCTATCTGGCGAAGATGTCCCAGAGCAGCACCGCAACCTCGGGACAGCAGGAAGGTTACAACACACGCTTTCAGACCGGGCTTCAGCAGATCGAATCCTATCTGTCGTCCACCACCTTCAACAACTTCACGCTGCAATCGGCGGCGACCAGTTCGTCCGTCACCAGCACCGCGACGGTGCCGCTGCCGTCATTCTCCTATTCCACAAGAACGCTGACCAGCGATGCGAACGTCGACAGCGCCCTGCCCAATGTGAGCGCGAGCCAGAGTTTCACGATCGCGATCAAGAAAGGTGGCACGACGACCAATGTGCCGATCGATCTTTCGCAGATACAAGGCCCTCTCAGCGTCGGCAATATCGTTTCCTACGCCAACCAGCAGCTCGCAGCGGACGGCTTTTCCACGCGCCTGCAAAAGTCGATCACCAACGGCTCCATCGACGATCTCAGCACGGCGTCGTTCGGCATTGAGGTCACGCCCGGCGGCAGCGAAACGGTGAGCTTCTCATCCGCCGCCGCGCAGCCCGCGCTCTATCTCGCCGGATCGACCGGCAGCGCCACCACGACGACCACCACAACGGGCACGGGCACGTCCGCAACCTCCACATCCACCGCCGCCGATCAGCAGGGCCGCCTCGTCAAGTTGACGGGTCTGGACAGCAATCCGCAAAGCGTGTTCAGCGCGACCGCGGCGCCGACAAGCGGCACGACAACCGCGCAGGCGACAGCGGTCGATGCGAACGGTAATATTTTCGTGCTCGGCAACGCGACTGGCGATTTCGGCAGCCAGATCAATCAGGGCACGCAGGACGTTTATCTCACCAAATACGATTCCGCCGGCAATGTGCAATGGACCCAGATGCTGGGCAGCGCGGGGAGCGCCTCCGGCTATGCGATGACGCTGGATTCGAGCGGCAATCCGATCATCACCGGCTCGACAACGGCCGATCTTTCGAGCACCGCGGTCGCCGACGGCAACAACGACAGCTTCGTCACCAAATACGACACCAACGGCAATCAAGTCTGGACGCAGCAGATCCAGACCCTGAACACCAATCAGGCGAACGCCATCACCACCGATGCGGCGGGCAACGTCTATATCGGCGGTCAAGTCAAAGGCGTGATCGGCGCCGGACAGACCAATAACGGCGGCACCGACGGCTACATCGCCAAGCTCTTGTCCAAAGGCGCCGTCGATTACGAACAGCAGTTGGGCACTTCCGGCAACGACCAGGTTTCGGCAACGGCCACGGGCGCCGATGGCAGCCTTTATGTCGCCAGCGTGCAGAACGGTCAGGCCGTCATTTCCAAATACGCCAATGGGAACGCAACCAGCGCGCCGGTGTGGACGTCCAATCTGGGCGATTTGCAGAACGGCGGCACCATCGGCGGCCTCGTCGTCTCCGGCAACCAGGTTTATATCTCCGGTTCGACGACGAACGGAAATTTGACGGCCGGCGGCAGTGCCACGGTCGCCAGCGCCGCATCCGGCGGCAGCGATGCTTATGTTTTCAATCTCACGGACAATGGCAGCAGCGAAACCGCCAACACCATCAGTTACGTCGGCACAGGCGCGCAAGATCAGGGCGGCGCGTTGACAGTCGGCCCGGACGGAACCGTCTATCTCGCCGGCACAACCGGTGGCACCTTCGCCGGACAAACCCGCAATGCCGCCAATACCAGCAACGCGTTCGTAGCGGCCATCGGCAATGGCGGCGCGGTGAACTGGGTGCGCCAATATGGCGGCATGGATGGACAATCCACTGGCTCGGCCGTGGCTATCGACCCCACCGGCGCCAGTGTGCTCGATGCGCTGGGTCTTCCGAACGGAACGATCAGCCCGAGTCAGTCCGTCGATCTCACGACGGCGACCACGCTGCGCGCTGGCGATTCCTTCCAGATGAAGATCGCAACCGCGTCTTCAACGCGCACAACGACCATCAATATCGATGCCGGCGAAACCCTCAATTCGCTGACCACTAAGATCAACGCCGAACTCGGCGGTAATGGCAAAGCCACCGTCTCTTATGGTTCGGGCGGCGAAGCATTGAAGATCGCCGTCAATTCCGGCGTGAGCGCGACGATGATCGCGGGGCCTGCCGATTCCGACGCGCTGGCGCGGCTGGGCATCGCAACCGGCGTCATCACCAATGCGGCGACCGGCGCCACCGCGGCGAAAGCCGCGACCTCAGCAACGTCACAGTCGTTCGGTCTGGGCATCGTCAACAACATGGATATCTCGACATCGACGGATGCCGGCGCGACGCGCGCTGAATTGCTCAATGTGCTGTCCGCGATACGCAACATCTATCAGAAGACCAACGCACCCCCAGCTTCGACAAGCCCAACAGCGGGCTCGTCATCTTCCGGACCGGCGCCGGCCTACCTGACCAATCAGGTCGCAAGCTACAATCTCGCGCTCGGGCTGTTGAGCACATCGACGAGCAGCAGCTCGACCAGCGCTTGAAATTTATTGCAAAGAAAATGAAAAGCGTCAGATGACGCTGTTATAAAGCAGCGATCCGGTGGATTGCGGCCTGGCTGACGGCGTGCGCGCATAGTTGCGCTGGAAGCCGCGCCGGCGTTCCACCTCTTGCGCCACTGCGCGGATCATACCCTCGCTGGCGTTGCGGACGCGCGTGATGATTCTCTGGTGTTTGGCGAGCGTATCGTTCATGCGCTTGGTAGACTTGGCCAGTTTCTGGCGAAGCTCGGGCGGCACCGCTTTGGCGACGGCGGCGTTCACCCCCGCCGCCTCGCGTGCGTACAACATCGTCAATTGCTGCACGGTCGGATCGTTGGTCTTCAGTTCACTGGCCTGACCGCGCTCAAGCGCCGCCACATCCGCGCCCAGCATATCGGCCAGCCGGTCCGTCAGCGCGATAACCCGCTCGACCTTGATGCGCGCCTCGCTCATTGCTTCGCCGTTTCCTGATGCGCCAGCAATTGCTTGGTTATCAGATCGGAGATGCCGAAGCCGCCCCGCGCCGTGATCTGCTTGGCATATTGATCGAGCATGACGGAACGAAACATCTGTTCGCCCTGGCCGCCACCGAACGGTCCGTCCGTGGAGATGCCGCCGAACATCTGGCCCATGAATTCCGAGATGAAGACGCTCTCATAATCCTTGCCGGCCTTCTTGGCCGCAGCAACCGTCGCCGCCGAATAGCCGGGCATTTTGGGCTGCGCGGATTGCGCAACGCTCATTGCGCTTTGGATCGCGGCGTCGGCACTCATCCGATCACCTGAATGTCGGCCTGCAACGCGCCTGCCGCCTTGATGGCCTGCAGGATCGAGATGATGTCGCGCGGACCGACGCCCAGCGCGTTCAAGCCGTCGACCAGTTTCTGCAGCGATACGCCGTCATTGAGGACGGTCATCTTGTTGCCGTGGCCGTCATCGACCTGGATATTGGTGCGCGGCACGACTTTGGTGTCGCCGGTATGCGAGAAGGGCGAGGGCTGACTCACTTCCGGCGTTTCGGTGACGCGGATGGTGAGATTGCCCTGCGCGATCGCGACCGTGGAGATGCGCACATCCGAGCCCATCACGATGACGCCGGAATCTTCGTCGATCACGACCTTGGCGGGTTCGTCCGGATTGACCTTGAGCTGCTCGACATCGGCGAGAAGTCCGACGACGCCGTTGGGATAGGCCGGCGGCACGATGAGTTTCACTGTCGCCGGATCGTTCGTCGTGGCGATGGCGCCACCCAGATAATGATTGACCGCGTCGGAAATGCGCATCGCCGTCGTCAGATCGGGATTGCGCAGGGTCAGACGCAGTGTGGTTTCGTTTGCGAGGACGAAGCCGGTTTCGCGTTCGATGATCGCGCCGTTGGAGATGCGGCCGGATGTCGGCACGCCGCGCGTCACGCTGGCGCCCTGGCCTGTCGCCGTGAAGCCGCCGACCGCGACCGAGCCTTGGCCCAGCGCATAGATATTGCCGTCGGCGCCGAACAGCGGCGTCACCAGCAATGTGCCGCCTTGAAGACTTTTCGCATCGCCCAGCGCGCTGACGCTGATGTCGATATGCGAGCCTTGCGCGGAGAAGGCCGGCAGGCTTGCCGTTACCATCACGGCGGCGGTGTTCTTGGTCTGCATCTGCTGGCCGCGGGTGTTCACACCCATGCGCTCCAGCATCGTCTCAATGGAAAGCTGGGTGAAGGGCGCGTTGCGCAGACTGTCGCCGCTGCCGTTCAGGCCGACCACCAGGCCATAGCCGATCAGCATGTTGTCGCGAACGCCTTCGACATCCACCAGATCCTTCACCCGGCTAAAGGCGTAGGCCTGCAGAGGCGCAAAAGTGAGGACCACCGCCGTGATACCGGCGACGA
>DATCFN010000188.1:0-4060 GCA_036509475.1 Rhizomicrobium sp.
TCTCGATCTTGACGCTATCCGCGCCAGTCAAACGCATAGCACGCCTTACGACTTTTTCATGGGCACGGGCGCGCTGAAGAAAGACGCGCTGCCAGCGTTGCGGGCGTCCTTTCCCGACATCAAGGCCACGGGTTTTCATCCGCTGGAGCAGATGAAAATCGAAGGCGCGTTCAAGGAATTGATCGGCGAGATCGAAGGCCCGGACTTCACCGCCGCCGTATCCGATGCGCTGGGCGTGGACCTGCGTCCCTATCCGCAGCTTATCACCATCCGCAAAGTGTCGGCGGCGCATGAAGGCCGCATCCATTGCGACAGCGAAAGCAAGATCGCGACGGCGCTGATCTATATGAACGACACATGGGATTCGCCCGAAGGCCGCTTCCGCGTCCTCAAGAACGATCACGACTTCAAGGATTATGTCGCGGAGGCCTCGCCCGAAACCGGTGCCATCGTGGCGTTCAAACGCGCCGATCACAGCTGGCACGGCCACACGCCTTTCGTCGGCGAGCGCCGCGTGGTGCAGATCGCATGGGTGCGCTCACAAGCCGACATCGACCGCAAGAAAAAGCGTCACGGGTTGTCGAGTTTCTTCAAGAAACTCTTCGGCAAGGAAAAAGCGGACGCGATGTAGTCAACTACCGACCGACAACTTGTAATAATTTATAATAGCCAATCGCTTTTGACCGATTGAGTGACGCAATGGCGCGAATCAAACATTCTCAGTTACCCCCGTTGAGCGAATACTTTGTCGCCGCGATGGAATGCATTAAAAAACGCGGTGGCTCTACGACGATTGAGGAAATGGAGGAAGACGTAGCGGATAAACTTCGTTTATCGGACGCTGTGCGCGCGATACCACATGGCGATGGCAGAAGATCACAATTCCAATACGACCTGGCTTGGGTCCGAACATACCTGAAATGGGGTAACGCCCTTGAAAACAGCGAACGCGGCATTTGGCATATCACAAAGAAAGGTCGCGAGTTATCTGAAGCCGAATTGCGGGGGCTATGGGCTCGGATCGTTACTGAGCAACGGGAGCAGCGAAAGCAGCGGGCGCAAAAGATATCGGGGAAAGAAGACGACAGGTCACGACAGGAGCAACCTCCTCAAGAAATTGACTGGAAAGAAAAGCTCCTCGACGTCGTACTTTCACTCGACTCCAAGGCGTTTGAACGATTGTGCCAGCGAGTTCTTCGCGAATCCGGATTTATCAAAGTAGAGGTAACTGGACGAACCAACGACGGAGGAATTGATGGCGTCGGCGTGTTGCGCGTAAATCTTTTATCTTTTCATGTCTTATTCCAGTGCAAAAAGTGGAAAAGTTCCGTGGGCGCGCCGGTCATTCGTGACTTCCGCGGTGCAATGATGGGACGCGCGGACAAGGGTTTAGTTTTGACGACTGGCACGTTTACCGCTGATGCACGGAAAGAGGCTACGCGGGATGGTGCGCCCGCTATAGATCTAATTGACGGTGACAGTCTGTGCGATCTGCTCAAACTTACAAAGATCGGCGTGTCAGTAGCGTTTATTGAGCAAATCAAAATCGATGAGGCAGCGTTAAAATCGATTTGAATTTGCTATCGCCCGATCCACCCCAGCGATGGCGCAAACAGCATCAGGAATGCAATCGCGATGACGATTGCAACAATCGCCGCGATGGTGTGATGGCGTTGCCAGATCATTTAGTGCTGGCTCTTCGGCATCTTCACGACGAGGCCGTCCAGTTCCTGCGTGACCTTGATCTGGCAGGACAGGCGCGACGTCGGCTCCAGATCCTGCGCGAAGTCGAGCATGGTTTCTTCCATATCGGACTTCCCGCCGACCTTCCCGGCCCAGGCCGGATCGACATAGACATGGCAGGTCGCGCAGGCACAGGCGCCGCCGCAATCCGCGTCGATGCCCGGAACAAGGTTCTTCACCGCGCCCTCCATGACGGACCAGCCGGCCGGCACTTCAACGTCGTGCTCTTTGCCGTTGTGTTCGACGTATTTGATCTTGGGCATGGCGGCTCCTGAATAGTGACGCTGGCGTCAGCTTATGTTTTTCATAGGTATGGTCAGGTCCGCAAGCTTTTCGGGAGCGACTTTTGCGCCCTCCGCGATCAATTTGCGTCCGACAATGTATTCCGGCGCGGCATTTACCGCCTCCACCGCGGCAACCCTGCCCTCGCGCAGGTGGAAAACCGCGAATTTTCGTGACGCCGGGTCACCGCGCGTGACCAGCGTATCGCCCGGCCAGGCCAGCCCGGCGATCTGGAGCTTCAGGTCGTACTGATCGGACCAGAACCACGGCACTTCGCGATAGGGTGTGGGCTTGCCGACCATCGCCAGCGCGGCGTGCTTGGCCTGATCGATGGCGTTCTGCACGCATTCCAACCGGATCAGATTGCCGTCGCGGCCATGATGGCGCGTGCAGTCGCCCGCCGAATAGATGCTCTCGTCATTGGTGCTGCGGCAATGCAGATCGACGCGGATTCCGTCGTCGCAATCCAACTCCGCCTCCTGCGCCAGCTCCATGTTCGGAATGATGCCGATGCCGACCAGCGCCATGTCGGCCTCATGTCGCACACCGCCGGCGCGCACGGCTTGCAGCCTGTCCGAACCTTCAAACGCTTCGACGCCGGTGTTGAGATGGAATTTCACGCCCGCATCGCGATGGGTTTTTTCGTAGAAAGCGGAGATGACCGGCGACACGGCGCGCTGCATCACCCGGTCCATCGCTTCGAATACGGTGACATCCAGCCCGGCTTTCTTCGCCACCGCCGCGACTTCCAATCCGATATAGCCGCCGCCGACCACCGCCAGCCTTTTGCCCGGTTCGAAATGCACCCGCATCCCGTCCACATCCGCGATGCCGCGCAGATAGTGGATGCCGGGAAGATTGGCGCCCGGCGCGCGGATGGCGCGCACGCGCGATCCCGTCGCGATCAGCAATTTGTCGTAAGGAATTGAAATACCGTCAGCCAACGTCACCGTCTTGGCGGCGCGTTTGATGGTCGTGACACTGGCGTTGAGGATCAACTCGCATTTGGCTTCGGCGTAGAACGCATCCGGCTTCAGGAACAGCCGCTCGCGATCCAGCGTGCCCATCAGATACGTCTTGGACAGAGGCGGCCGCTGATAGGGCGCGTAAGGTTCGTCGCCGATCACCGTGAGCCTTCCGTCAAAGCCCTCGGCGCGCAGCGTGGCCACGGCCTGCGCCGCCGCCTGCCCGGCCCCGATAATGACGATCTGTTCGCTCAAAATACAGCCCAAAAGCCCTGTCTGGAAAGCGGGTTAGCATGGGGACGCGGCCCCCGCAATCAACGCCGGTCCGCGTTGAGGAGCGCGCTATAGCGGGCTACAAAACAGCATGGAAAGCATGGGATTCGCAGGCGCGCTTGAACTCGATGGGCTGGCCGATACGCAAGCGCTCGGCGCGCGGATCGCGGCCGGTCTGAACACCGGCGACACGGTGGCGCTTGAGGGTGATCTTGGCGCGGGCAAGACCACGCTGGCACGGGCGATCCTGCAGGCGCTCGGCGTGGAGGAAGATGTGCCCTCGCCCACCTTCACTTTGGTGCAGCACTATGAAACGCCGCGCCTCGCTGTGCGGCACTATGATTTCTATCGCATCGGAAACGCGCGTGAGCTGGACGAGTTGGGGCTGGACGAAGCACTCGATGACGGCGCGGTGTTGATCGAATGGCCGGAGCGCGCGCCGGACCGCATTCCCGCCGACGCGCTTCATATATATCTGAGCATCGCGAGCGATCGTTCGCGCCATGCCAAACTTACCGGGCCGAAACGCTGGTCCGAAACATTCCGGGATTTGTCCGTTCATGTCTGACCGTATCGACGAAGCGCGCGATTTTCTGAAAAGCGCCGGGTGGAGCGCGGCCACTGTCACGCCGCTGGCCGGTGACGCCTCCACGCGCCGCTATTTCCGCGTCGCAATGGGCGATCGCAAAGCGATGCTGATGGATCAGCCGCAACATGCCGAAACGCCTGTCGCCGCCCACGATGCGACGCCCGACGAACGCCGCGCGATGGGCTACAACGCTGTCGCGCGATTGGCG
>DATCFN010000189.1:0-2842 GCA_036509475.1 Rhizomicrobium sp.
CGAACCGCGCGAGACGCGGTGGCCAACGCTGCCGTGTGGCCGATCAGCTCCATCGTCTGGCGCGGGCCAGCCTCTCCGGGTTCGGCGGCAATCTCGACGGCGCGTTTTCTGGCCATGGTTACAGACTGAAGCGTTTGGCGACGCTATTCCAGATCAATCCGGCGACTTCGTCCTCGCTGCCGCCGGCATCCAGTAGGACACAGCGGTCCGCATGGCGGTTGGCGACATCGCGGAATGCCGCGCGCAGCTTTTCGTGCCACGCCGCGTCAAAACCTTCGAAACGATTTTCGGAAGATTGCCGCGCTTTGGCGCGCTCAAGCCCGACCGACACCGGCAAATCAAGGATGAGGGTGAAGTCCGGTTTGAAATCGCCGATGGCGACGGATTCGATCCGGCGAATGGTTTCGCGGTCCACACCGCGTCCGATGCCCTGATAAACATAGGTGGAATCCGTGAAGCGATCCGAAATCACCCACTGTCCGGCGGCGAGCGCCGGCTTGATCGTCCGTTCGATGTGGTCGACGCGTCCGGCGAACACCAAAAGCGTTTCTGTGCGGCCATCCCACCGTCCGGGATCGCCCTCGACGAGGAGTTGCCGGATTTGTTCGGCGCCGGGCGAACCGCCCGGCTCGCGGGTGACGACGGCTTCAACACCTTGCTTTTTGAGCGCAGCAGCAAGCCGTTTTGCTTGCGTGGATTTCCCTGTGCCCTCGCCGCCTTCCAGTGTGATGAAACGCGGCGTCACGTGGCTAGTGCCCGGATATCATCGAACGAAGGCCGAGGAAGATGCGCCCGAATATGCCGGCACGATCGACCGAAGCGGCCGCAACCAGCGGCACTCTCATGGTGGGAAAATCCGGCGCGGTGATTTCCAGCGTTCCAAGTTGCTGCCCCTTGGCGATCGGCGCTTTGATCGGGCCGTCATAGTGCACGACGACTTTCATGCCCGCCCGGGAATCCACCTGCATGGTGGTAGCGACCGCTTTGCTCACCGTGAGCGGGACGCTGTCGCTTGTGCCTTGCCACACCGGGGCGGTGCCAACGACCTGTCCGGCTGTCGCAATCTGATAAGACCGGAATTCGCGGAACGCGAGGTCGAGGATTCGAGACGCTTCTTCCGCGCGTTTGATGTTCGGAAAGTAGTCGTTGCTGTATTGCGGATATCGCAGCCCATTGAGCACGAGGATCAGGCGCTGATTGCCGCGCTTGGCCGAGGCCGTGATGCCATAGCCCGAAATGTCGGTGTGGCCGGTTTTCAGACCATCGGCGCCCGGAAGATTTTCGAGAACCATATCGCGGTTCGGCTGTGTGATCTGCTTGCCGTCATCGCTCGTCGTGTAACTGCGAACGCTGAAATAGTGATAATACTCCGGATAGTCGTTGATCAGATGACGCGCCAGCGCGGCCAGATCGAGCGCCGACATCAATTGACCCGGAGGATCAGGCAATCCGTCCGGATTGACGAAATGGGATTGGGTAAGTCCAAGCTGCTTGGCCCGCGTGTTCATCATCGCCACGAAATTCTCAGTTGTGCCGCCCAACGCCTCCGCCACCACGACGCAGGCATCGTTGCCGGACACCACAATGATGCGCTGGATCAGGTCTTCGACCGTCAAATGCGCGCCGACCTGGGTGAAACCCTTCGAACCACCGGTTTTCCACGCGGCTTCGGACACGGGGAATGTATCGGTCAGATGGACGCGCCCATCTTTCAGCCGCTGGAAAAGCAGTTCGATGGTCATCAGCTTGCTCATCGACGCGGGCGGCATCGGTGTGAACGCGTTTTTCGCCCACAGCACCTGACCGTTGCCGTCCATCAGGAGCCCGTGTTCCGCGGAGGTGTCGATATCCGCATGAGCCTGACCGGCGAACAAAAACAACCCGGCCAAAAGAGCGAAAACTTGCATGAACCGCATGATTGAAAGTCTCCCGGATCGGCGGCGCATTGGACGCGCTATTTATCGACCACTATCTGCGCGTCGTTACTACCAAGTCCGCTGACGCGCGCCAACGCCGCATCGGCATCTGCGACATTGTCGTATGGGCCGCTGCGCACCCTGTAAAACGTTTGGGTTCCGCGGCTGATCGGCGAAACGAAGAGATCGCCGGCGGACGACAACCTGTCCTTCAGCCGCGCGGCGTTCGCCGAAGTCGAGAAGGCGCCAACCTGCACATATATGTGCGTGACCGGTGGTACCGGAACTCTCGTCACGTCGCCATTGGGTTGCGCCTCAGCCTGCGACGGCGGCAGGCTTGGCGAAGCCACGGGAACCGGCAGCGGTGTAGCAGGCAACGGCGGGGCGACAACTGCGCCGGGAACGACATTGAGCGCCGCGGTATCGATTTTCTCGGTCGGCGCGGCGGGAATCGCCTGCGCGATCTCTGGCGGGGTTTGCGAGGGCGGTGGGCCACCACCGACACCGTCCGCGCGCGCAAGATAGGTTACGCGCACGCGGGCCGTGCCGCTTCGAATCACGTCGAGCTCCCGCGCCGCCGCCTCCGAAAGATCGATGATGCGCCCTTTGGCATAGGGGCCACGATCGTTGACGCGCACGACCACCGATTTGCCATTATCGAGGTTCGTCACCCGCACATTTACCGGCAGCGGCAAAGTGCGATGCGCAGCCGTCATCGACTGGCCATCGTACATCTCGCCATTGGCGGTGCGGTGGCCATAGAAAGTCGGGCCATACCAGGACGCAATACCAGTCTCATCGTAGTTCGGCTGTTCGCGGGGATAGTACCAGGTGCCATCAATTTGATAGGGGTTGCCGACCTTATAGATACCGGCATTGGCAGGCAGCGTTACGGTGTGAACGGCGGGCGCGGTGGCGCAGGCGGC
>DATCFN010000190.1:0-16185 GCA_036509475.1 Rhizomicrobium sp.
CGCTCATTGAGGCGCACGTGCTGTCCGCCATAACCTTCAATGTATCCGGCCTGGATTTGCAGCTTTGCAATCCAGTCGTCGCTGAACAGAGGATGGTGATAGCTGAAGCTGCCCTGTGTCTTGATGTATTTCAGCGTACCGCCAAAGCCCGCGAAGGCCTGTGACAGACCGAAGGTGAAGCCATGACGCGGCTTAATCGGATCGTCGAGCGTGTTGTAGACGTAGCTGTACCCGATGGAAGACGTCGTGGCGGAACCGGCCGCGAGTTGAATCGCCGTCGGTGCGTTCACGAACGGCGTGATGTCATCAACACGGAAGTTATAGTTCAAGCCGACATTGCCGAACTCCGATGTCGGGAAACCGAGACGCAGGCCGATGCCGGTCGAGTTGGATTCATAATCGGCCTGCTGCAGCGTGCTCAGAATTTTGTAGAGGTCGACGCCCGCCGAAAGTGCACGATCCAGGAAATACGGCTCGGTGAAGCTGAGCTGGAATTCCTTGCTGATGCTGGAAAGCTGAATGCTCGCCTGCAGTGACTGGCCGCGTCCGAAAAGATTGCGCTCGGTGTAGCTGAACTGGCCCACGAACGAACTGGTCGACGAATAGCCCGCGCCAAGCTGAAGCGAGCCGGTGGACTGCTCCGTAAGATTGACGTTGAGGACGGTGCGGTCCGGCTGACTGCCCGGCGCCGGCTTGATGTCGACGTCCTTGAAGAAACCCAGCCCCCTGATGCGCGTGCGTGAACGATCGACCAGCACGCGGTTGAAAGCATCACCTTCCACAAGGCGGAACTCGCGGCGAACAACCTTGTCGAGGGTACGAGTGTTACCGGAAATATTGATTTTCTCGACGTAAACGCGCGGCCCCTGATCGATGTTGAAGATCACATCGATTGTGTGATGGTCACGGTCGCGGCGCACGCGCGGATGGATCTGCGCGAAGGCGTAACCCTTCGTTCCCGCCGCGTTGGTAAGAGCGTCGATCGATTTGTCGATCAACTCGGCGTTGTAGGTATCCCCGGACTGGATCGGCACCAAAGGACGCAGCGCCGCGGGTGTAAGCTCCTTGATGGTGGACTGGATTTCGGCGTTGCTGAATTTGTAGAGCGCGCCCTCGTCCAATGTGAAGGTGATGTAGAAACTCTGACGATCCGGGGACAGTTCGGCGACAGCCGACACGACCTTGAAATCCGCGTAACCGCGCTTGAGATAAAAGCGGCGAAGCTGTTCGCGGTCGAAAGTGAGCCGGTCGGGATCGTAGTTGTCGTTGGAGGCGAGGATTTTGTACCACGCACTCTCTTCGGTCGCGATCTGGGCCTTCAGCGTATCGTCATCGAACACCTTGTTGCCGATGAACGAAATGCGGGCCACGCCGGTCGTCGGGCCTTCGTTGATCGAGAAGATTAGGTCGATACGGTTCTGCGGGCGATAGATGATCTGCGGGTCCACGGTCGCCGCGAATTTGCCGTTGCGGCGATACAGTTCGATGATGCGTCCGACGTCGGCTTGCACCTTGTTGCGCGTGAACACCGTACGCGGCTTGAGCTGGACTTCCTTGACCAGGTCCTTTTCGGAGACCTTGTCTTCGCCTTCAAAAACGATCTGGTTGATGATCGGGTTTTCCACGACGGTGATCGTGACCGTGCCGCTCGGCGCGTCCCAGCCGAATTTGACGTCCGCGAAAAGCCCCGTGGCGAACAGCGCTTTCAGCGACTGATCGACCGCCTGCTCGTCATAATTGCTGCCGTTGTGGACCGACAGATAGGAAAGAACGGTCGCTTCTTCGATGCGCTGGGTGCCGCGCACCACGATGGCCCGAATTGGCGGCCCAAGGGGTTCGGCCGGCGCTGCCGCGCCACTCATGCTCGAACCGCTGGGATTGAGCGCTTGCGCGAAAACAGGCGTCGCGGCTGCGGCGAGACAGACCAAAACAAGGGCCGCGCGCTTGCCACGGGCGAAAAGGAAGGCGATCAGGCTCATCCGCTCGTCTCTAAATGCGCTGCCGGATGGTTAACCGGCCCGCGCAGTGTGTTTCAGAATAGATTCAGCCGGACAAGATCATTCCAGGTCGCCAACACGAACAAGCCCAGAACAGCCATCAACCCCAGCCGAAACCCTACGTCCTGGGCCCGCTCACCAAGCGGCCGTCCCAAAACTGCTTCGCATCCATAATACAGAAGGTGGCCCCCGTCGAGGATGGGAACGGGAAAAAGGTTTATTAGACCGATGCTTACGGAAAGTAGAGCTGCCAGTTGGATTAGCGCCAGAATCCCCAGCGAGGCGACTTGCCCCGATACTTTGGCGATTCCCAGCGGTCCCTGAAGCTGGCTGGTGTCCTGCTGTCCGGCGACGATGCGCCCCATATAGGTCAGGGTCGTGCTGACGATGGACCAGACCTGCTTGCACGCCTCTCCCACTGCGGCAATTGGACCAAAGTGGATGACGCGGACATTTTCTTTTTTTACCTGACTGATGACGCCCAGAACGCCCACGCGTTGTTGGTTGCCGAACAAATCCTTGATGGTCTTCAACTGCGGCGTGGCGTTGAGCGTCATGGCCGCGCCCTTGCGCTCCACCGCGATCGGAATGGTGCGGCCTGCGCTGATCTCCATCCATGTCTGCATGTCGGAAAAGGATTCGATCGCGTGGCCGTCAACCGAACGAATGAGATCGCCCGGTAGAATGCCCGCTGCCGCAGCGGCACTGTGCGGCTGCACCGCACCAACCACGGGAATGAGTATCTGCTTGCCGGCAATCATGAAGAAAAAGGCAAAGATGACGATCGCGAGAATGAAGTTGGCAACGGGGCCGGCAACCACCACCAATGCCCGTTGATAAAGCGGCTTGCCGGCGAACACGTTGGCGCGCTGCTCGGGCGTGAGTTTTTCCAGCTTCGCGCGGTCGGGAACGCTGGCGGCGTTATCGTCGCCGAGAAATTTAACGAAACCGCCGAAAGGAAACCACGAGATTTTCCACAGCGTGCCCTTGCTGTCGGTCCATTTCACCAGCGCGCGGCCAAATCCGATGGAGAACGTTTCGACGGTGACGTCGAAGAAGCGTGCGACAGAGAAATGCCCCAGCTCATGGAAGAACACCACGGCGGTGATGACGAAGAGATACGCCGGCAGGCCGTGAATCAACCAGCCTGTAAACCCTTGCAGCATGTGGAGCATCGCTGTTCCTTACTCTCCCGAATGCCGGTTCATGCGGCGACGCCGCGACAGATATTGTCCGCCAGATCGCGCGCCTGCCGGTCCACGTCGAGAATCCCGTCAACATCGTCGACCGTCGCCGACCCGTTCTGCATGCGCGCCGACAGTGTCTCTTCCACGACCCGCGCGATGTCGAGAAAGCCGATCCTGCGGCTCAAAAAAGCCTGCACGGCGATCTCGTTCGCGGCGTTGAGGATCGTAGGTGCGAGCCCGCTTGCCCGCAAGCAATCCTGTGCCAACGCCAGGCAGGGAAACCGCTTCGGATCAGGATTCTCGAAGGTCAGTTGCCCCAGCGCCGCCAGATCCAGCCTGCGCGATGGCGACGCCATGCGGCGGGGCCATGCCAGCGCATGCGCGATCGGCGTACGCATATCGGGCGACGACAGATGCGCGAGCATCGAGCCGTCGGCGTAGGAGACAAGGCAATGCACGACGGATTGCGGATGAACGACAACAGCCAGCTTTTCCGGTTCGAGCGAGAACAGGAAATGCGCTTCGATCAGCTCCAGTCCCTTGTTCATCAAGGTTGCGCTATCGACGGAAATCTTCGCACCCATCGCCCAGTTGGGGTGCGCAACGGCCTGTTCCGGCGTCACCGATCGCATGCGTTCGCTGGACCATTCGCGGAACGGTCCGCCGGAGGCCGTGAGCGTGACCCGTTCGACAGCATGAACTTCGTCGAAATCCAAAATCTGAAACGCGGCGTTGTGTTCGGAATCCACCGGGATCAGCGTCGCGCCGAATTGCTTGACCGCACGGCGGAAGATATCGCCGGCGGCGACGATGCATTCCTTGTTAGCGAGCGCGATGGTTGCGCCGCGACGCACGGCGGCGAGCGCCGGTGCCAGGCCAGCCGCGCCGACGATGGCGACCATGATCGCATCGGACGGACGCGCGGCGGCCGCGATCACCGCATCGCGTCCGGCCGCGATTTCAATATCCGTTCCGGCGAGCTGATTCTTCAGCTTCGCAAAAAGCGACGCATCCCCGATAACAGCGAGCTTTGGATGGAAGCGGCGCGCCTGTTCCGCCAGTAGTTCCACATTCGATTGTGCCGTCAGCGCCTCCAGCGGAAACGACTCCGCGCCGTAGGTCGCGCGCGCATGCGCGATAACGTCCAGCGTATTGACGCCGATCGTGCCCGTGCTGCCCAACACCGTCACGCGGCGCGCCACGACGCTGGAAAGATCGGGCTTGTTCACAGCGCGGCCGCCCCTATGAGGGGGTTGATATGCAGCGCGAGAAATACGAGCGCGGCGACCGGCGCGACAAACAACATGGAATCGACGCGGTCGAGCACGCCGCCGTGACCGGGGATGAGGCTGCCGCTATTCTTGCGGCCGACACGGCGCTTCATCCAGGATTCGAACAGATCGCCAGCATGCCCGACAACGGAAGCCGACGCTCCCAGTAACGCGCCATACAGGACGTTGGCGTGCAGATAGAGAAATATGAGCGCTGCGGCGGCCGCACCGAAGGCAATGCCTCCGAGAAACCCAGCCCAGGTCTTGTTGGGCGACAACGCAGGCCACAGCTTTGGACCCTTGATGAGATTGCCGGTGAACAGAGCGCCCGTGTCTGTCGCCCAGACCGCGACAAATAACGGCAGCAGCAGCCACAACCCGTTGGGCAGCACTTCGCGGATGGCAACCAGCGAAAGCGCGGGCACGCCGATATAAAAAAGAGCGCCTGCGTGCCACAGAGCCTCGGCACGGCGCGACGAGGCAAGCACGGAGTTGACCAGAGCCGCGAAGGCGATGATCAGCCACGGCACACCGTCGAACTTCGCGGAATGGGAGAACACGACTTCGCTCGCGGTCGCGGCGATGATGGCAACGCCCGAAACGATCGACAGCCAGCCATACTTCTCACCGGCAAACATCCGGTGCCATTCGCGCGCGGCGGCGAAACAACCCGCTGAAACGAACAGCGCGAAATAGAAGCCGCCGAAATAGGTCGCGGCAAGGGCGATCGCCGCCAGGCCCATACCGAACAGCGGCCGCAACAACCAATCCAGCGTGACGTCAAAGCCGAGAAATCGGCGCGGCGTCTTTTTGACCGGCTGGCCGCTATCGGCGGGAGAAGGTGCGGTATCCGACATGCCGCTCAAGCAACAGCTTCCGGCGTCACCGCACCGAAACGCCGCTCGCGCTGCGCAAAGACGTGAAGCGCCGAGACGAAGTCCTCGCGCGTGAAATCGGGCCACAGCTTTTCGCTGAACAGAAATTCGGAATAGGCGCACTGCCAGAGCAGGAAATTGCTCAGACGATATTCGCCGCTGGTGCGGATAACAAAATCGGGGTCGGGCAAGCCCGCGGTGGAAAGCCGCGACGCGAAATAGTCCGTGGTGATGGTTTCAGGATCGAGTTCGCCGCGGGCGGCTGCCTCGGCCATCGCGCGGGCCGCCGCCACGATCTCTTCCTGCGAGCCGTAATCGAAGGCGAGAGTAAGATTAAGGCCGGTGTTGTTCGCGGTGCGCTTTTCGCTCTCGTCCATCAGCGCCACGATGTCGGCACTGGCGCGCGAGCGATTGCCGATGAAGCGCAGCCGCGCATTGTGTTTCATCAACTCTTCGACGTCGTCACGGACATAGGCGCGAAACAGGCCCATCAGATGGCCAACTTCCGTAACCGGACGCTTCCAGTTTTCCGATGAAAAAGCATAGAGCGTCAGATTTTCGATGCCGAAATCGTCGGCGGCGCGAATGATCATGCGCAAGGTCGAAACGCCGGCGACGTGACCGGCTGCGCGCGGCAGCAACCTTTTCTGCGCCCACCGCCCGTTGCCGTCCATGACGATGGCGACGTGGCGCGGTAAGTGTGCCTTGTCAGGCGGCGCGGTAACGGTCTTGGCCATTCGACTGCTGAACCTCTAATCCGGGAATGCCACCCGCCTGCTTCAGACCTGCATGATCTCCTGCTCTTTGCCATGCAGAGCCTGGTCGATGTCTTTTATATGCGCGTCGGTCAGTTTTTGCAGGTCGTCGCCCTGCTTATGCTGATCGTCCTGGCTGATCTTGTGATCTTTTTCCGCCTTTTTCAGGGCTTCCATGCCGTCCCGGCGCACGTTGCGCACGGCGATGCGGGCCGCTTCGGCATATTTGTGCGCCAGCTTCACAAGTTCCTTACGCCGCTCCTCGTTCAATTCGGGTAAAGGAATGCGAATAAGCTGACCGTCGGTTTGCGGATTGAGACCCAGACCGGCGTCTCGGATCGCCTTGTCCACCGCCTTGACCAAACCCTTGTCCCAGACCTGCACCGTGATCATGCGGGCTTCGGGCGTGGAGACCGTTCCCACCTGGTTGATCGGCGAGACATTGCCATAGGCGTCCACCTTCACCGGATCGAGCAGCGCGGCGCTGGCGCGCCCGGTGCGCAATCCGGCCAGTTCGCTTTTGGCAGTGGATACGGCGCCGGTCATGCGGCGGTTCATTTCGTCTTTGCTGTAGGTCATGAACCGTTCTCCAACTGAAAGGCCTTCAGCCCTTTTCCTCAATGATCGTGCAGCGTCCCTCGCCGCGCAAAACCGCAGCGAACGAGCCGCGATCGTGGATCGAGAAAACGATGATCGGAATCTTGTTCTCGCGCGACAGGCTGACGGCGGACGCATCCATCACCTGAAGATCGTTCGCCAAGACCTCGTGATAACTCAACGTTTCGTAGCGCGTGGCTTTGGGGTCTTTCTTCGGGTCGGCGCTGTAGACGCCATCAACTTGCGTGCCCTTGAGCATGGCCTGACAGCTCATCTCGGCGGCACGCAAAGCTGCAGCGGTGTCCGTCGTGAAAAACGGGTTGCCGGTTCCCGCGGCGAAAATCACGACCCGGCCCTTTTCCAGATGCCGGACGGCACGGCGGCGGATATACGGCTCGCAGACGCTCGCCATCGGAATGGCGGATTGGACCCGGCTGGCGATGCCACAGCGTTCAAGCGCCGCCTGCATGGCGAGCGCGTTCATCACGGTGGCCAGCATGCCCATGTAGTCGGCGGTGGCGCGGTCGATGCCTTTGGCGGCGCCGGCAAGGCCGCGGAAGATGTTTCCGCCACCGATCACCATGCAGATTTCGGTTCCGGCGCGGGCGGCGTCGCGCACATCGGCGGCGATGCGATCGACGGTGCCGATGTCGATGCCGAAGGCTTCCGAGCCCATCAGAGCTTCGCCGGAAACCTTCAACATCACCCGGCGGTATTTCGGCGTCGAAACCATAGCCCCCTCCGGAGAAACGAACGTACTCAGTTGCCGGCCATCGCCTTCACTTCGTCAGCGAAGTCCGAGGTCACCTTCTCGATGCCCTCGCCCACCTGATAGCGCACGAAGGCTTCGATCTCGACCGGCGCACCCAGATCCTTGGACGCCTTCTCGATGACCTTTGCGATCGTGGTTTCGCCATCGATGACGAAGACCTGATTCATCAGGACCGACTCTTCATAGAACTTGCGCATGCGCCCTTCCATCATCTTTTCGATGACGTTTTCCGGCTTGCCGGACTGGCGCGCGATATCTGCCTGAACGGCGCGCTCGCGCTCGACCACATCCTTGGACAGATGGGCCGCGGTCAGCGCCAGCGGATTTGCGGCGGCGACATGCATGGCGATCTGCTTGCCCAGCGCCATCAACTTGCCTTCGTCAGCCGTCGATTTCAGCGCGACGAGCACGCCGATCTTGCCAAGCTCCGGCCCAGCCGCGTTGTGGACATAGTTCGCCACGACGCCGGGATTGACCGCCAGCGCGGTGGCGCGGCGCACGCTCATGTTCTCGCCGATCTTGGCGACGAGTTCCTTCAGCGTGGCGTCCACCGTGGCGCCGCCCATGTTCTTGGCGAGCAACTTCTCGACATCGCCATCGGCTTCGAGGCCCAGTTGGGCCGCCGACTTCACGAAGTCCTTGAACTGGTCGTTGCGCGCAACGAAATCCGTTTCCGCGTTCACTTCGACCAATGCGCCTGTGCCTTTGCCGGCGGCGACGCCGATCAGGCCTTCCGCTGCAACGCGGCCTGCCTTCTTGGCGGCCTTGGACAGGCCTTTCTTGCGCAGCCAGTCGATGGCCTGCTCCATGTCGCCATTGGTTTCAGCCAGGGCGGATTTGCAGTCCATCATTCCCGCGCCGGTTTTGTCGCGCAGGTCCTTCACCATCGTTGCGGTGATATTCGACATTATCAGAACTCCGTCGTCGGAATTATTCGGCGGGCGCGTGCTGGGCGGCGACGTCTTCGGTCGGGCGCAGATCGGGCAGCACTTCGGCTTCGCCGGTGTCAACGCCGGACGCAACCTGACCTTCGGATAGACCGTCGATGATCGCGCGCGCCACGAGATCGCAATACAGCGCGAGCGCGCGGGCAGCGTCGTCATTGCCCGGAATCGGATAGGCGATGCCGTCCGGATTCGAATTCGAATCGAGAATGGCGACGACCGGGATGCCGAGCTTGCGGGCTTCGGCCACGGCGATCTGCTCCTTGTTCGTGTCGATCACGAACAGCATGTTCGGCAGGCCGCCCATTTCCTTGATGCCGCCCAGCGACAGGTCCAGCTTGTCGCGTTCACGCAGCAGGCCGAGCAATTCTTTCTTCTTCAGGCCCGAGCTTTGCGCGGAGCCGAGCGTCTCTTCGATGTTGCGCATGCGCTTGATCGAGTTCGAGATGGTCTGCCAGTTGGTCAGCGTGCCGCCGAGCCAGCGATGGTTCACGTAGTACTGGGCGCAACGCTTCGCGGCAGCTGCGACCGGCTCGGAAGCCTGGCGCTTGGTGCCGACGAACAGGATACGTCCGCCGCCGGCCGCCACATCGCGCAGGGCGACGAGGGCCTGGTGCAGCAACGGAACCGTCTGCGTCAGGTCGATGATGTGAATGTCGTTGCGGGCGCCGTAGATATAAGGCGCCATTTTCGGGTTCCAGCGCTGCTGGCGGTGACCGAAATGGGCTCCTGATTCGAGGAGCTGACGCATGCTGTAATCTGGCAAAGCCATTGGAAAAATTCTCCTTTTCCGGTTGAGCTAACGCGAGGAGTGACTCTTGGTCTTGGCCGTTCCAGCTTTCGCCGACACGTCCAAAGAGCACCGGACGGGGACAGGGCAACACACCCTGCGAACCCAACCTCGCGCGCGAATTGGCGGGCTTATACGGATTTGGGGCGCCCGGCGCAAGGCTGGCCGTGCGGTCCCGTTCTTGTTTATGACAGAGTCGATCTGGGGAGATTCACATGATTGTCAAAGGCATCGCCACCGGGCTGGCCGTCGCCGCGATATTCGCCGCCGTGCCGGTTCAGGCCTTCGAGGCGGACACCCCATTCACCCAGACCGCGTTCTGGATTCCGATGACCGATGCGCAGGGGCAATCCCACCGGCTGGCGGCAAAGCTCTGCGTGCCCAGCGAAGCGCAAGGCAAATCCCGCCTTGTCCTGATCAATCATGGCTCGCCCGCCTCCGCGAGCGACCGGCCCAAGATGACCTTGGACAGTTGCAACAGTGAACCGGCGCAATGGTTCCTCACCCACGGTTTCGCGGTGATCTACGCCCTGCGGCGCGGCTATGGCGCGACCGGCGGCGACTGGGCGGAAAATTACGGTCCATGCAGCAACCCGGATTACGCGCGCGCCGGACTTGAATCCGCCCGAGACATCAGCGCGATCGTCGACTACGCGACGCGCCTTCCGCAAATCCGCCCGGATGGCGCCGTCGTGGCTGGCGTTTCGGCCGGCGGATGGGCGACCGATGCCTATGACAGTGTGAGCCATCCGAAAGTCATCGCGATGATCAGCATGGCGGGCGGGCGCGGCGGCCACAGCAATGGCGGCCCGAACAGCAACTGCGTGCCCTCCGCCTTGGCGCAAGCTGCCGGAGTGTTCGGAAAAACGGCGACGACGCCGATGCTATGGATCTATGCGCAGAACGACACTTATTTCCGCCCCCAGATCGCCGGCGCGCTCTACCAGGCTTTCACCCGCAGCGGCGGCAAGACGGATTTTCACGCTGTCGGCCCCAATGGCGACGAGGGTCATTATCTGTGGTCCGCCGATGGTGGATCGGAAACCTGGGGACCGGTGGTGGAAAACTATCTTCGCCAGCGCGGCGCGCTGAATTCAAACGCGCGAAATGACACAAACCGCGGCGGCGATGATAGGTATAGCGCCGACTCCGTGATCAAAAACTGATATCGGCTTGCACGCAACGCCGCTATGCGCACGAAACGGATGTGCGGCGCGAAACATGGACTAGATTGATCTGCATGACATCACGCCCCACACCCATCCGCGCATCGATTCAAAGCCTGCTTCCCAACGGCATCGGCGCCGTCGCGGCAACCGGGCTGGGGGATCCCGACATCATCCCGCTGTGGTTCGGTGAAACCGATCTGGTGACGCCGAAATTCATCTGCGACGCGGCCAAGCAGGCGCTGGATGACGGCAAGACCTTTTATACTCACGCACGCGGCATCCACCCACTACGCGAAGGGCTGCGGGAATTTCATCGCCGCGTCGAAGGCGTGGATATCGATCAGGATCGCATCACGGTACCGGGCGCGGCCATGATGGCCGTGACCTGTGCGCTGCAATGCGTGGTCGAAACCGGCGACAACATCATCTGTATCTCACCGGTGTGGCCAAACATCTTTCAGGCCGCGCAGATCTGCGGTGCGCAAATCCGTTTCGCGCGGCTGGAAGAAGACTGGCGCGCCTCGCCGCCGCAATGGCGTCTGGATATGGAAAAGCTGTTCGCCCTGTGCGACGCGCGCACCAAGGCGATCTTCATCGCCTCGCCCGGGAACCCGACGGGCTGGATCATGTCGCGCGACGAACAGCGCACGCTGCTGGACTTCACGCGGCGCAAGGGCATCGCGATCATCAGCGACGAAGTGTATGGCACGCTGGTCTATGACGGCAGCGCTCATGCGCCGTCTTTCCTGCAGATCGCGGAACCGGACGACAATGTTTTAATCATCAACAGCTTCTCCAAGCCCTGGGCGATGACGGGATGGCGCGTCGGCTGGCTGGTGCATCCGTTGCAAATGGCCGAACCGGTGAATGTGCTGTCGATGTCGAACAACACGGGGGCCACCGTGTTCGCGCAGTGGGGCGCCCTGGCGGCGCTATCGCTGGAGGGCGATGCGTTTCGCGCAAAGCTGCTTCAGCAATGCAGCAAAGGCCGCGACATCACCCAGAAATTCATCGACCGCCAGAACCGCATCCGCTGGATGCGGCCGGAAGGCGCGTTCTATGGATTTTTGAACGTCGAAGGCATGATGGACAGTTTCAAATTCGCGACGGAATTGGTGCGCGACGCCCGCGTGGGGACCGCGCCGGGATCCGCCTTCGGGCCGCCCGACGATGCGGCCACCGACACCTATATCCGCATCTGTTTCGCACAGGATGGCACAGCGCTCGAACAAGGTCTGGAGCGACTGGGCAAAGCGGTCGCAGCGCTCTAGAGCATGATCTGATTACGTTGAATCAGATCATGCTCTAGATTCTTTGATTATCGCGCAATTTGCGGGTGAACCGCTTCACACTTCACCCGATTGCGCTATAGCCGTTAAACCGCTTCCACCATGGCCACGCCGGGCAGCGATTTGAGCGCGCCTTTCAGCGCGGGGCTCACCATCTGGCGTTGGGGTAGCTTGATCTCGACCTCACGGCCTTCGCTTCCCGGCACAACCAGCGTGATCATCCCTTTGCCGGGTTGACGCAGCTGCGCGGCGATGGCGCCGAGCGAACGGGTGTCTTCGAGGAATATCTTGAGGCCCTCGCCCGCATCGGCGGCAGCCTTGTCGAGATCGCTGGCCGATAGCGCGCGCAATTTCAACTCATCGCCTTCCCACGTCGCATTCAGCTTGAGCAGGATCGACTTTCCCGCTTCGAGAAGCGGCCGCGATGCGGCGAGAACTTCGGGGAAGAACATGACTTCAAACATGCCCGTTGGATCGGAGAACGATACAAAGGCATAGCTCTGGTCGTTGCGGCCGCGCCGTTCGGATTTGCGGATAATGGTGCCCGCCAGTTGCGCGACGAAAGACGAGCGCCGGTCTTCCAGAGCCTGGCCAAACGTCATCGCCTGAAGCCGCGTCAGCGCGGTTCGGTAATTGTCGAGCGGATGGCCCGACAGATAAAACCCGATGGCAGAGAACTCTTCGCCCAATCTTTCGTGCGACGGCCAATCTTCCACGCTCGCCAACCGCAGGTCATCGGAGTCCGCAGCCGCGTCGCCGAACAGCGAGACTTGCCCCGTCTCGCGCTCACGGGCATTGCGCACCGCGTCGCCGAGGATGGCATCGGAGGAATCCACCAACTGGCGGCGATTGCCGCTGAGCGCATCGAAAGCGCCGGCGCGCACGAGACTCTCAAAGGCGCGCCTGTTGACCAGCTTGGGATCGACGCGGCGGGCGAAATCGCCGATGGAGCGGAACGGTCCACCTTCGGCGCGCGCCGCAACCACATGCTCCATCGCCTGCTTGCCGACACCCTTCACAGCGGCCAGCGCGTAATAAATGACGTTCTGTGCCGCGTCGCAGGCGAAATAGGATTCGGAGCGATTGATATCCGGCGCCAGCACGCGGACGTTCAGCCGCTGCGCTTCCTGCCGGAAGATATTGAGACGGTCGGTGTTGCCGATATCCAAGGTCATCGACGCCGCGAGAAATTCGACCGGATAGTTGGCTTTCAGATAAGCCGTTTGGAACGCGACCTGCGCATAGGCGGCAGCATGGCCTTTGTTGAAACCGTAGCCCGCAAATTTCGCAGCGGTTTCGAAAATTTGTTCGGCGACATCCTTGAGAATGCCTTTCTCGCCCGCGCCTTTGATAAAACGGTCGCGATGGACCGCCATTTCGGACGCGATCTTCTTGCCCATCGCGCGGCGCAGCAAATCCGCCTCGCCCAGCGAATAACCCGCCAACTCGCGCGCGATGTTCATGACGTCTTCCTGATACGTCATGACGCCATAGGTTTCGTTCAGGATAGGCTCGAGCTTTTCGTGGAGATACTCCGGCGCTTCCTTCTTGTTCTTTACGGCGATGTATTTCGGGATCGAATCCATGGGACCCGGCCGGTAAAGCGCCACAAGCGCGACCAGGTCGTTGATGTGGTCGGGCTTCATCTTGCGCAGCAGATCGCGCATTCCCGCGCCTTCTAGCTGAAACACCCCGACGCTCTCGCCACGCGCCAGCATTTCGAACGCGGCCACGTTCTCGAAATCGATGCTTTGGGTGTTGAGCACGATGGCGCGGCGCTTCAGCAATTCTTCCGCCTTGGCGATGACGGTGAGCGTTTTGAGTCCGAGAAAGTCGAACTTCACAAGACCGGACTTTTCCGCGTCTTCATAATCGAATTGCGTGACCGGCATTTCGGACCGCGGGTCGCGATAGAGCGGGACGATCTGGTCGAGCGGCCGGTCGCCGATCACCACGCCGGCGGGATGGGTCGAGGCATGGCGATACAGGCCCTCGATCTTGCCGACGATGGAAAACAGCTTTTGCGCGATAGGCTCGGATTCGGCGATCTGCGCCAGCCGCGGCTCGATCGCGATAGCCTCCTTCAGCGAGATCGATTTACCCGGCGGATTGGGAATGAGCTTGGCGATGCGGTCCACCAGACCGAGCGGCATTTGCAGCACGCGGCCAACGTCGCGCACGGCGGCGCGGGCCTGCAGCGAACCCAGCGCAATGATCTGCGCCACCCGGTCCTCGCCGTATTTTTGCTGCACATAGCGCACGACTTCGTCGCGCCGCTCCTGGCAGAAATCGATATCGAAGTCCGGCATCGAAACGCGTTCGGGATTGAGGAAGCGCTCGAACAGCAGCCCGAAACGGATGGGATCGAGATTGGTGATGTCGAGCGTCCACGCCACCAGCGAGGTGGCGCCGGACCCGCGCACACCGACGGGAATGCCGTTGTTGCGCGTCCACTTCATGAAGTCCGAGACGATCAGGAAGTAGCCGGGAAAATCCATGCCGATGATGACGTCCAATTCGAATTCCAGACGGTCGAGATAGACTTTTTCTTCCGCATATTTGCCGTGCGCCTCCAGACGGCGCGTCAGACCGGCGCGGGCCTGCGCCCGCAATTCATCCGCCGGTGTCAGGCCGGATTCGGGCACGAATTTCGGCAGGATCGGATCGCGCTTCTTGGGCCGGAAGGCGCAGCGTTTGGCAATCTCGACGGTGTTCTCAATCGCTTCGGGCAGATCGGCGAATTGCGCCGCCATTTCCGCCGCCGTCTTGAAGCGGTGCTCGCGCGTCAGCTTGCGCCGGTCCTGCTGCGAGACATAAGCGCCATCGGCAATGCACAGCAGCGCATCGTGCGCTTCGTACATGTCGGCCCTGCCGAAATGCACGTCGTTGGTGGCAACTAGCGGCAGGTCCATCGCATAGGCAAGTTCGATCAACTTGTCCTCGGCGGCGCGTTCTTCGCCGAGACCGTGGCGCTGCAGCTCGACATAGAGCCGCCCCGGAAACATCTTCGCCAGCCGCGTCAGCAAATCCTTCGCGGCATCGGGTTGGCCTTCGACGATCAGCCTGTTGAGCGGGCCGCCCGGCCCGCCCGTCAGCGCGATAAGGCCATCGGAATGATCCGCGATGCTCTTCGCGTCCGCATGCGGCCAGTCGCCCGGTGCGGCGCCGAGATAGGCGTCGCTGAGAATCTTGGCGAGGTTGCGATAGCCCACTTCGTTCTGGACAAGAACCGGAAGCTGCGAGGGCTTTTGCGACGTTCCAAATCCGGCGACGCGCGGCGTTTCATTCAGTTCGACGGCCAGCAAGCAGCCGACGATGGGCTGCACGCCTTCCTTGGCCAGGGTCTCGCTGATTTCGAAGACGCCGAAGAGATTGTTGGTGTCGGTCACCGCGACCGCCGGCATGCCCATCTCGCGCGCCAGCTTTGCGAGATCCTTGGGCGTAATCGCACCTTCGAGGAGCGAATAGGCGCTCTTCACCCGCAGATGCACAAAATTCGCCGGTTTCCGCTCCGCCGCCATCGTCAGACTGATTCTCCCAAAACCCGATCATCGCCGTCCGGCACGCCCAAGGCGACGCGCGCAAACGTCCACTCACAGATAGTTGGAGGTCAGACCGAAGACATCGCCTGCGCCATGGTCGCCAGCGCGAAGGAACACACCACAAAGGCCAAAAGACCCGCCCCGGCCGCTATATCTTTTGCCCACATGATCATTTCCTCCCGCTGTATCCAGGAGGTATGTTCTACTCTTGTTCTCATCAAGTCAAGAACAAAACGTGATCGCTCAGTGGGCGCATATATCATGGGGATTCAACGGCGGAACTGCCGCCAGGGTCCGTCATCACGCTGATTTCATTCAGATTTTTTCATCCGTCCTCGGATCAAATATTTAAGCCATTGAAATTGTTGTATAAATCGATTTTATCCCGCTGCCATAGGCGTTTCTCCCGCCCGTCGATAGCGTGGCGGCATGACCAAAGCCCGCCACGCCCTCCTCCTTGCTCTGTTTTTCGGTTCTGCCGCGACGCCTGCTTTCGCCGGAGGCGTCGAGGATGTGCAGGCTGCGGTGGTCGCCATGGCAAAGGCGATGCTGACGAAGCCATCAGGCTTCTGAACCAGGCGATCAAATCGAGCGACCTGTCGCAGGCCGAACAAGCGACGGCCTATTACGACAGGGGGCGGATTTATGTGGCCAAGGGCGACACCGTCAGCGCGCTCGCCGACCTCGACAATGCGATCAAGCTCAATCCGCAATATCCGGACGCGCTGGATACGCGCGGCAATTTGTACGCCACGAAAGGCCAGTATGATTCCGCCATCGCCGATTTCAGCGCCGTCGTCGCGGCCGATCCGCGCAATGCCAACGCCCATGCCAATCTGGGCAACGCCTATCGCGCCAAAGGCCAGAGCGATCTAGAGCAGATTCCCGTTAATCCAAGTCGTAGCCTGCGTGAGCGAAGAAGTTGGCGCATTCGTCTGGTTTGAAAGTCCGAAGGGCGTTGCCTACGGCGGCTTCCAAAGCTTCGACGGTTCTGGCG
>DATCFN010000191.1:0-2889 GCA_036509475.1 Rhizomicrobium sp.
GATCCTGTTGCTGCTGATCTTCCGCTTCCTGCCGCTGCCGGGCACGCCGGAGATGTTGGTGAACCTCATCACCTTCAACGAGACGCATTATTCCTGGGCCGGCGACAGTGTTTCACCCTATCTCGGCCAAGCGGTGATCGCGTCGGAGGATCAGAAATTCTGCGCCCATCACGGCTTCGACTGGGACTCCATCGACAAGGCAATGAAGAGCCATGAGCGCCATCCAAAGAAGAAGCTGCGCGGCGCCAGCACCTTGAGCCAGCAGACGGCGCGCAGCCTGTTCCTACTGCCGGTGCGAAGCTGGGTGCGCAAGGGCGTCGAGGCCTATCTCACGGTGCTGATGGAGTTTCTCTGGCCCAAGCAGCGCATCCTGGAGGCCTATATGAATATCGTCGATTTCGGCCACGGCAATTACGGCGCGGGGGCCGCGGCGCAGAGCTACTTCCACGAACCGGCCTCGGCGTTGAATCCGGCACAGTCGGCGCGGCTGGCCGCGGTGTTGCCCGACCCGGATGTCTGGAACGCCGTGCAGTCGGGTCCCTATGTCCGGCATCGGACGGGAACCATTCTGGCGCGCATGGGCGCGGTGCGGCGCGACGCGCTGGATTGGTGCGTCCGCCCCTAGGACGCGGCCAAGTGTTTCACTAGATTGCCGTCAACATGCGCAAACTCACTCACCTGTTGCTGTCGCCGCCGTCGCGTTTTGCGCGCCTGCTCATCGGCGAGAAGCGGCTGACCTGCGATCTGGTCACGCCGGAAGATCTTTTCACGCATCTGCCGGTGTTCGTGGATATGGACGGCACGCGCTGCGAAGGGTTGTGGGCCATCGTCGATCAACTGGAAGGGTCTTATCCCGACCGCTCGATGATGCCCGAAGGACCGGTGGCGAGGACCGAAGCGTTGCGCCTGCTGGATTGGGCGATGGGGCCGTTCTTCGAAACGGTGACGCGCAAAATCGTGTTCGAGAAAGGCTCGCAGCGCTATACCGGCGCGCGGGTGACGCGGGCGCCCGACATGGATGTGGTGCGCGGCGGACGCGAAAGCCTGAAGGCCGCGCTCGCGACATTGGCGGAAGCGGCGGAGTTGCACGGCTATCTTGCCGCCCGAGAATGTTCGATCGGCGATCTTGCAGTGGCGGCGCATCTGTCGGCGCTGGATTATTTCGGCGAAGTGCCGTGGGCGGAATTTCCCGGCGCCGCCGAATGGTATATGCGGATGAAATCGCGTCCGTCCTTCCGCTCGCTGCTGAATGACAAGGTCCCCGGTCAGCCGCCCGCCGCGCATTATTCCGATCCCGATGCCTAAGTTAGACCTTCGCGCCGAAATCCGTGGCCGCGCGCTGCGGGAGGGTTTCGACGTCGTCCGCTTTGCCGCCGCCGATGCCGCGCCGCAGGCCGCCGAACATCTGGCCGAATTTCTGGCGCAGGAACGCCACGGCTCCATGGACTGGATGCAAAAGAACGCGGATCGCAGGGCCGATCCGAAAACGCTGTGGCCCGAGGCCCGGACGGCCATCGTGCTGGGCGTCAATTACGGGCCGCGCGGCGATTTCTACGACAAGCCGATACCGCCGGACCGCGCCGCGATTTCAGTCTATGCGCAGGGCGACGACTATCACGACCTGGTCAAGGGCAAATTGAAACGGCTCGGCCATTTCATCGCGGACAAATATGCCGCCGACGTGAAAGTGTTTGTCGATACCGCGCCGGTGATGGAAAAACCGCTGGCGCAATCCTCCGGTGTCGGCTGGCAAGGCAAGCACACCAATCTGGTGTCGCGGCTATACGGATCGTGGCTGTTTCTGGGATCGGTGTTCACGACGCTGGAAATTTCGCCGGACGAAGCGGAGGTGGATCATTGCGGCGGTTGCCATCGTTGTCTCGATGTCTGCCCGACGGATGCCTTCACGGCGCCTTATCAACTGGATGCGCGGCGCTGCATTTCCTATCTGACCATCGAGCATAAGGGGCACATTCCCGACGAGTTTCGAATCCTGATGGGAAATCGCATCTATGGCTGCGACGATTGTCTGGCGGTTTGCCCGTGGAACAAATTCGCCAGCCTCTCGCGGGAGATCAAGCTGCGCGCCCGCGCGGAGCTGGTACAGCCGCGATTGTCGGAACTCGCGCGCCTGACCGACGCCGAGTTTCGTGAAGTCTTTCGCGGTTCTCCGGTGAAGCGCATCGGCCGCGACCGATTTGTCCGCAACGTCCTTATCGCCATCGGAAATTCCGGCGACGTGAATTTGGTTTCGAATGTGGAGGAGTTGCTGGGCGATCCGTCCGCGCTGGTGCGCGCGATGGCGGTTTGGGCGCTGACGCGGTTGGCGCCGGAACGCGCGAAAATGCTGGCGTCTCAGCGAACGGACGAGGAAAGCGATCCTGCGGTGCTCAGTGAGTGGCGGGCGGTTGGACCGCCGGCGCTGTAGCGGGAGCCGCAGGCGGCGGCTGGTTCAGCGCATCCAGATGTTGTTTCGCATCCGCCGCCGCGGAGCCGCGCGGCGATTTTGCGATGGTGTTCATCCAGTCGATCTTTGCGCCGGCATTGTCGCCGGCTTCCGACTTCATCTCGCCGCGTTCTTCAAGGGCGTCGGCGGAATCCGGTTGAACACGTAGCGCCTGGTCGATATCGGCGCGCGCGTCGGCCTTGCGGCCCATCGCATGCCGCGCGCTGGCGCGTAGCACCAGCAGGTCGGCACGGTTGGGATTTTTGGCGAGCGCGGCGGTGAGGTCGGCGTCCGCAGCTTTCCAGTTGACGGCCAACGCATAGGCGCGGGCGCGGTCCGCCAGCAGATCCGGATCGTTGGGTGACAGCGTGATCGCCGAGGAAAAGGAAAGCCGTGCATCGTCCGGACGGCGGGCCAGCAGCCAGGCATTGCCGGCCTGATCG
>DATCFN010000192.1:0-12044 GCA_036509475.1 Rhizomicrobium sp.
CCTCGCGCACAGTGCCTTGCTGGTTGTTCACTTCGACAAATTGCCCGACGCGAAAAGGGCGGAGCAGAAGCAGCATGACACCGGCTGCCACGTTCGACAGCGTGCCTTGCAGCGCAAGACCAATGGCGATGCCCGCCGCGCCCAATACCGCGATCAGGCTGGTGGTCTGTACGCCGAACTGGTCCATCACCAGCACCAGCGTGACCACCAAAATGGCATAGCGAATGAGAGACGCCAGAAGCGGTTTCAACGTCGTGTCGATCGGCAGATGGCTTAGGGCTGCGAGGGTCGCGCGCTTGGCCCATGTCGCCAGCATCCAGCCAACCACGAGGATGAGTATCACAGCCAGAAAGCGGATGCCGCTATTCACCATCAGCAGCTTGATGCGGGGTTGATATTGGCGAAATCCACGAAATCGACCTGGGGGTTGCGCTTCCTTAACGCGCAACCATGCTTTCAGGTCGCACTTCGGAACCGAATTAGACTGAGGCACGATAGCGAGGCACCCGGAGCAGTCATGACGATTCGATCTGTTGTCCTGTTAACTTTTATCGTCGGTATTGGTGCCACGGCTGCGCAGGCTGCGCCGTCGCAGTCCTGCATGCCGCCTGTCGAAGTCGCGAATGTGCCCATCGTGCAGGTCGAGCCCAACGGGATGCTTGTCACGAACGACGGGCGCGCCGTGAAATTGGAAGGGCTGCTGCTGCCGGGCGGCGCGCGCGATCATGCACCGCAATTCCTGGTCGGCCAGTCGCTCACCGAACTCAGCGATCTCACCCATGGACATCTGGTCAACCTGCTGGCAAAGCCGCCCAAGGAAGATCGTTATGGCCGCGTACGCTCGCAGGTCATTGTATCGGATAACGCCGCAGAGCCGTGGGTCCAGATCACCATGTTGCGTCTGGGGTTGGCGCGTGTCTCCATTTCGCCCGATCGCACCGAATGCGCGAAGGAACTCTACGCGGCGGAAAGCGAAGCAAGGGAGAAACACAGCGGCCTGTGGAGCCAGGCATCTTACGCCGCGTTGTCTGCTGCAAATGTACCGCTTTCGAATCTCGGCACGTTTCAAATTGTTGAGGGCATGGTCGCAAACGCTGCGGTGCACAGCGGGCGCGCCTACATCAATTTCGGCGTAGATTGGAAAAGCGATTTCACCGTGACGATCTCGCCGGAAGATATGAAAAACTTCCGGGATATGAACATCGACCCGGCTACCTATTACACCGGCAAAACGCTGCGTGTACGAGGCGTCGTGGAGCAGTTGAACGGCCCGGAAATCGAAGTCGCAGCGCCGGCGCAAATCGAGGAAATATCGGAGCTGCGGCCGGCGGTCGTGCAATAAAAAAGGCCCGGACGAATCCGGGCTCTTCTCACATTCCTGTCAGCGTGATTACGCCGCCTTTTTCAGAAGCATCGTCTCGACGCGCTTCACGGCCGTCGGCTCGTCCGTCTTTTCCACGGCGGCGACTTCGCGTGCCATGCGGGCGAGGGCGGCTTCGTAAAGTTGACGCTCGGAGTAGGATTGTTCCGGCTGGCCCGACGCGCGGTGCAGGTCGCGAACGACTTCAGCGATGGAAACCAGATCGCCGGAATTGATCTTCGCTTCGTATTCCTGCGCGCGGCGCGACCACATGGTGCGCTTTACGCGCGCGCGGCCTTTGAGCGTGTTCAGCGCCGTCGCGACCACGTCCGGCGAGGACAGCTTGCGCATGCCAACGGACTTGGCCTTCGCGGTCGGAACGCGGAGCGTCATCTTGTCCTTTTCGAAGGTGATGACGAACAATTCCATCTTCAGGCCGGCAACTTCCTGTTCCTCGACCCGCATGATCTTGCCGACGCCATGCGTCGGGTAAACGACATGGTCGTTGGCTTTGAAATCGAGCTTGCGGTTGGAGTTGGCCGGGGTCTTCTTGACGGGAGCAATCACGGGGGCGGGCGTCTTCGGGGCTGTCATATCTGTTCCATCTCTATCGCGCAGGAGCGGATGGCAGAAGGGCTGCCACTCACAAACGGACCTGCAACAGGAATGTGTGACCGGAAAAGGGGTTAATCCGGCAGGAATACGCTTTTCGAACCATTTCTGATTGACAAGACCGTATCACAGGAGAACAGAAAATGGAAGAAAAACTTTGGCCAACCCGTTGAATTCACGGAATTTATTTCAAATTTCGTGAGAAATAGTCATGGATTCAAGGGATTGTGGGTGGGAAACGCCCAACGCATAACGGTCCCACAAGCGCGGTTAATTCCCCTAATCTCACTAGTTGTTTGCGAAAATTCGCAAAGAATAGATTGTAAAAAGTCAGACACGCACAAGTAGCATGGGAAGGTCAGTCGCCTGTGCCGGGCTTTTCGCTGAAGTATTTCTCGAATTTGCCCTCTTCGCCGTCATGCTCCTTGGCATCCGCCGGCGGCTCGCCCTTCTGGGTGATGTTGGGCCATTTCTTGGCGTAGTCGGCGTTCAAGGTCAGCCAGCGCTCCAACCCGCTCTCGGTGTCGGCCTTGATGGCCTCTGGCGGGCATTCCGGCTCGCATACGCCGCAGTCGATACAGACGTCCGGATCGATCACCAGCATGTTCTCGCCCTCGTAGAAACAGTCCACGGGGCAGACCTCGATGCAGTCCATATATTTGCATTTGATGCAGGCGTCGGTGACGACGTAGGTCATGGCACTCTCGTAAAAAGCCGGGTTGTGACTTACGGCCCGCTTGCGCCGGGATCAAGCGCGTTGTCGGCAAGGATTTCGTAGAGCGCCTGCGCTTCCGGCGCTGGGCCGCGGCGAATTCCACAGCCCAGCACCCGCACAACGATGACGTCGCGTCCGCGCGGAATTGTGAGCGTGTCGCCAATCCTTACCTCGACGCTGGACTTCTCGATGCGCCGTTCGTTGAGCCGGATGTGGCCTTTGACGGCCGCCGCCTGCGCCAGCGCGCGCGTCTTATGAAAGCGCGCATGCCAGAGCCATTTGTCGATGCGGATACGGTCGCTCATTGTTTGCGAACAAGGGCCGCCAATTCTGCAAACGGCGAGTCCGGGCGGATGGTGATGGGTTTCTCGCGACGGCGGGGTTGATGATGTTTCTTTGGACGCGGCTGCGCGAACCGCAAAACGGTTGCCGGTGCGTTGTCGTTCACGACTTCGATGCGATTCCAGCCAAGTGCGGACAGAACGGCGTCCAGCGTCGCGCGATCGGTGCCGAGTAGAGAAACCAGTTTCGGCATTGCTGCGTCTGCCGTCGTTCCTGCTACGGCCGCGGCTTCCAATTCCTGTTCGAGACGATCCAGCATATCGATGCGAATGGCGCGCGGACCGGCGATGCGAAATCCCGCAGCGGCGATAAAGCCGCGCGGCGTTTCACGTTCAGGCTCAAACGAGGTGAGACCGGCCGGCGGCGGCGGCGGAATTTGCGTGAGCTTGTGTTTTATCGCCCACAACAATGCGAGCAGCGATGCGGCATCTGGACGAATGAGTTTCGGCAAATAGATCGAACGGCGCGCGAAACGCACGCCAAATGGTCGGAGCGCACGCGCCGCCGCGCGCTCGTCCGGCGGTAAAGTCGCCTGCTTACGATCCAGCGAGCCGAGACTTTCGCAAAGCTGATAGGCGAGGCCGCGCGCTTCGGCGGGCAGGGCGGTTGCGGTTCCAGCTTTCGCATCCGCCGCGTTACGCAGCGCGATCAACGGTTCGAGCCGCGCGTCGATACGCTGTGTCAGCCAATCGTCCAGCCGTTTCTGGATTTGCGCACGCAGATCGCCGCGCAACTGTTCGTCGGCATGCACCGCGATGCGCGGGCTGAGCGCGCTGGCGGTCTCTTCCAGGTTGGCGATGACCGATCCGTCCCACCACAACTTGCCGTGCTCGCTAAGCGTGATGTCCTTGTCGGGTGCGCCCACCAGTTTCTGTGTCCGCGCATAAAGCGCGCCCTCAAGACCTTTCAGTGCGGCCGCGCGCAGCGTTCGGCCATGGATGCCTTCGGCGCGTTCGTCGGCGGTGAAACGAAACCCGTCTAATTGCCCGACCATCTCGCCACTAATCGACACCGCGCCGGAGTCGTCGAGTTGCAGGCTGAATGCATCCTCATCGCGCAGCGAGCGCATCAGCACACCGGTGCGCCGGTCGATAAAACGCAAGGTCAGCGTTTCGTGCAATGCGTCGGACAGGCGGTCTTCGATCTTGCGGGTCTGCCCCTGCCAATGCGCCGCGTCCTTCAACCAGCGGGGGCGGTTCGCCGCATAAGTCCATGTGCGGATTTGCGCGAGGCGTCCCGACAGCGTGGCGACATCGCCTTCGATGACATCGACGCGCGCGATCTGCCGCGCCAGCCAATCTTCCTCGATCACGCCATCGTCGCTCATCAGAAAGCGATAGATCTGCGCCACCAGCTTCACATGTTCGTCGGCACTGAGTTTACGGAAGTCCGGCAGTTGGCAGGCATCCCACAGCCGTTTCACGGCAGCCGGCGCACGCGCCATGTCCCGAAACTCGTCCATGCCGGCGAGGATACGCAGAGACGAAAAATCCATCGCGGGCCGTGCCTTCACCAGACCGCGTGTCGGCGCGGGTTTATCCAGCGAGGCGATCAATGCTTCGAGCGAATGAAACGACAGCGCCGAATTGCGGTATTGCAGAACGCGCACCGGCTCGTAGCGGTGGCCTTCGACGCGGGCGACAGTTTCCTCGTCCAGCATCGCGCAATCCGCCGTCACGCCGAAGGTGCCGTCATTCATGTGCCGCCCGGCGCGGCCGGCGATCTGGCCGATCTCTTCGGGCCGCAGTGGCCGCGTCGCGACGCCGTCGAACTTCTCCAGCGCGGAGAAGGCGACGTGATCGACATCCATGTTGATGCCCATGCCGATCGCGTCCGTCGCCACCAGAAAATCCACGTCGCCGGATTGATACAGCGCGACCTGGGCGTTGCGTGTACGCGGGCTGAGCGCGCCGAGAACGACCGCCGCGCCGCCGCGTTGACGACGCACCAGCTCTGCGATGCCGTAAACATCATCCGCGGAGAATGCGACGATGGCCGAGCGGCGGGGCAGGCGGGTGAGTTTCTTGTGACCGGTATAAGCCAGATCGGAAAATCGTGGGCGCGAGATGAAATAGACGTGGCGCACAAAACGCTGGATCGCGCCGCGCATCGTCTCCGCGCCCATGAACAGTGTTTCTTCCTCGCCGCGCGCGTTCAGCAACCGGTCTGTGAACACATGGCCGCGCTCGGGATCGGCGCAAAGCTGTATTTCATCGACCGCGAGAAACGCGACCGGCAAATCCAGCGGCATCGCTTCGACGGTGCAGACGAAGTAGCGCGCGTCCGGCGGAACGATCTTTTCTTCGCCGGTGATCAGCGCGCAGGCATTCGCGCCTTTTATACGAACGATCTTGTCGTAAACCTCGCGCGCCAGGAGGCGCAGCGGCAGGCCGATCATCCCAGACTTGTGCGCCAGCATCCGCTCGATGGCGTAGTGGGTCTTGCCCGTGTTGGTGGGGCCGAGGACAGCCGAAACCCGGCTGACGCTGTCGGGGCGGCGCAGGCCGGAAAATCCGCGCTTGGCATTCATGGGCTCAACATCGGAATTAAGATGATCAGCCGCAAGGCGGCGAATAGCCCTTGGTTGGGCGGCGAAAAGGTCACTGTGAGCGGTTCTGTGGATGTCGGGTTAACGACCGTGAACGTACCCTGCACGAATCAGAGACGAATCGCTAACCGACTCAGTAACATGCTTTGTTCTCACACTATGGGTGGAATGTCAATGATTCGCGGCCCCATAGATGTGGTGTTCACAGGAATCTCTGGGGGCGCGCGACTCTTCCGATTCAATATTCCGTAGGCGGAGCATTCACGCAACTGTCGTAACGGCGGGTTTGACCGGCTTTTCGCACCTGCGATACTCCGCGCCCGATTTGCAAAAGGCGCGTAACATGAGCGGCAACGATCCCAAGGCCTGGGCCACGGCGGCCCAAAAGGAGCTGAAGAACCGGCCGCTTTCGGACCTCACCTGGCACACGCCGGAGGGCTTCGACGTGAAGCCCCTCTACACCGCCGCCGATCTGGAAGGTTTCGACGCCGCCAATTCGTTGCCCGGCCAGATGCCATTTATGCGCGGCGTGCGCTCGACCATGTATGCGGGCCGTCCGTGGACCATCCGGCAATATGCGGGCTTCTCGACGGCGGAAGAATCCAACGCTTTCTATCGCAAGAACCTCGCGGCCGGTCAGATGGGCCTGTCGGTGGCGTTCGATCTGGCCACGCATCGCGGTTACGACAGCGACCATCCGCGGGTGTCGGGCGATGTCGGCAAGGCGGGCGTCGCCATCGATAGCGTCGAGGACATGAAAATCCTGTTCAGCGGCATCCCGCTCGACAAGATGAGCGTGTCGATGACCATGAACGGCGCGGTGATCCCGATCCTGGCAAATTTCATCGTCGCTGGCGAAGAGCAGGGCGTTGCGACTTCGAGCCTCTCCGGCACCATTCAGAACGACATCCTGAAGGAGTTCATGGTGCGCAACACCTATATCTATCCGCCCGCGCCTTCGATGCGGATCATCGCGGACATCATCGAATACACGGCGAAGAAGATGCCGAAATTCAATTCGGTTTCGATCAGCGGTTATCACATTCACGAAGCCGGCGGTACGGCGGTGCAAGAGCTGGCCTTCACGCTGGCCGATGGCATGGAATATGTCCGCGCCGCGCTCGCCAAGGGGCTGCCGATTGATGCGTTCGCGCCGCGCCTGTCGTTCTTCTTTGGCATCGGCATGAACTTCTTCATGGAAGTGGCCAAGCTGCGCGCTGCGCGCCTGTTGTGGTCGCAGATCATGGAAAAATTCGGCGCGAAGAATGCTGAGAGCCTGATGTTGCGCACGCACTGCCAGACATCTGGCGTATCGCTTACAGAGCAGGATCCATACAACAACGTCGTGCGCACCACGATAGAGGCGCTGGCCTCGGTGATGGGCGGCACGCAATCGCTTCACACGAACTCGCTGGACGAAGCCATCGCGCTGCCGACGGAATTCTCAGCCCGCATCGCGCGCAACACGCAGCTTATTTTGCAGAATGAAGCGCAGATCACGCATGTGGTCGATCCGCTGGGCGGTTCTTACTACGTCGAAGCGCTGACGCATTCGCTTGCCACACATGCCCGCGCGATTATCGACGAAGTCGAAGCCATGGGCGGCATGACCAAGGCGGTCGAAGCCGGAATCCCAAAGCTGCGCATCGAGGAAGCGGCCGCGTTGCGTCAGGCGCGGGTGGATCGCGGCGAGGATGTGATCGTTGGTGTCAACAAATTCCAGCTTAAGAACGAAGCGCCAGTCGAGGTCCGCGACGTCGATAACGTGGCCGTGCGCGACTCCCAGATTGCGCGGCTAAAAAAGACGAAGGCTGCCCGTGACGAAGCAAACGCGCAGGCCGCGCTCACAGCGCTCACCGAGGGCGCGAAAGGCAATGCCAATCTGCTGGAGCTTGCCGTCAACGCCGCACGCGCGCGCGCCACGGTTGGCGAAATCTCTGATGCGATGGAAAAGGTGTTCGGCCGTCACAGTGCGCAGATCCGTTCCATCAGCGGCGTCTATGGCGGCGCTTATGAAGGCGACAACGAATTTGCCGCCATCCGTGGCGATATCGAAAGTTTCGCTAAGGAGGAAGGCCGCCGTCCGCGCATGCTCGTCGCGAAGATGGGGCAGGACGGCCACGACCGCGGCGCGAAAGTGATCGCCACCGCCTTCGCCGATCTGGGCTTCGACGTGGACATCGGGCCTCTGTTTCAGACGCCGGAAGAAGTGGCGAAGGACGCGGTGGAAGCCGACGTCCATGTCGTCGGCATCTCCAGCCAGGCGGCGGGGCACAAGACGCTGGTGCCCATGCTGATCGAGGCGCTGAAGAAACAGGGCGCGGACGACATTTTGGTTGTCGTCGGCGGGGTGATCCCGGCACAGGATTACGACTTCCTGCACAAGGCGGGTGTCGCAGCGATCTTCGGACCCGGCACCAACATTCCCGACGCCGCGCGCGACGTGCTCAAGCTGATCCGCGCGCGCCGCATGGACCACGCGGCGGAATAGTGGCGCATATTGCGCTCATCGGTCCCGGCGCCATCGGCGGGACGACAGCCGCCGCGCTTTGCGAAACCGGCAAGCACAAGCTGACCATCTGCGCAAACCAGACGTTCGACACGCTGTCGCTTACGCGTAGCGATACGAATGAAACAAAATCCTTTCCCGTCCGCGTCGCAACATCGCCGAATGGATTAACGCACTTTGATTGGGTGATCCTCGCCGTCAAATCGCATCAGACGGCGGGCGCAGGGGATTGGTTGCGGGCGACGGTCGGTCCGAAAACCAAGCTCGCAGTTCTGCAGAATGGCGTCGAACATCGCGACCGCGTGAAGCCTTTTACCCCAACAAGCGCGGATGTCGTTCCGGTCGTCGTGCAACTGCCCGCGCAACGCACCGCGCCCGGCGCGATCACAACTTATGGACAGACGCTTCTGATCGTTGGTGATGACGAAGATGCGCATGCTTTCGCTTCGCTATTTGAAGGCACGTCGATGAAGGTTCAAGCCGACGGCGATTTCAGAACGCGCGAATGGGAAAAACTGTGCCTCAACGCCGCCAGCGGGTCGCTGACCGTTTTGACGATGGACCCCGATTGCATCGCCACCGTGCCGGGCATGCGCGACCTGTGCAAACGCATCGTCGACGAATGCGTCACGGTTGGCCGGGCGGAGGGTGCGAACTTCGCGGATGGCTTTTCCGAGAACCTCGCCACCATGCTGGCGGCGCGCAAAGGCAATCGCGGCAATTCCATGTATTACGACCGGCGCGACGGCAAGGAACTGGAATGGGATGCGCGTAACGGCATCATCGCGCGTCTGGGCAAGAAACACGGTATCGCAACACCGCTCAGTGATGTGCTGGTTCCTCTGTTACGAGCCCTTGGTCCACATGACTAGGCGGCTCGCGCCCGACGCCGACCAGCCGGAACAGGAACGGCGCAACGGCCGTCACATAGAATCCAATAGCGAAGGCGGTGACCGCGCCGGATAGGAACGGATCGGCGTGCACGTCGCCCGCGGCTACGGTCAGTCCCGCGCGCACGGCGAACAATCCGATCACACCGATCACACCGAGCAATACGCACAACCACCACGCCGGACGCATGGGCTGGCTCGGCACGGCGCGATGATCGAGGATGGTTCCGCTATACGCGCCGACGAAAAAGAGCAGCGTGTTTTCCGTGTCCGCCGGATATTTCGGCAATGGCCACGACCACCAAAGCAGTGCGAACAGCGCTATAAAAGCGAGGTAATGAACCCAATTCGGGAGCGCGCGCCACCAATCGAAGCGGGGGCTGATGAGGATGGCGAGCAGGAACAAGCCGCCAATGCCGAGCGCGAGGCCCGTGAGAACATCGTCAATGTCGTGCACGGCGAGATAGAGGCGGCTTAGCGAAACGGCAATGGTGATGAACGCGGCAGCAACCCATGCCCAGCGTTTGCGGATTTCGTAGGCGAGCCAGAACCACATCGCGGCGGCGACCTGCGCGTGACCGCTTGGCCGTCCGTAAGAGCCGACCACACGATCATGATCGAGTTGCAACTCGACGGGCGGGCGAGGGTCCTGCCAATAATCCTTGAGCCATCCATTCAGGATCGCGGTGATGACGATGACCACGGCCAATCGCATGAACAGGCTGCGATCCCAGAACCAATACACCAGCGGCATGAAGATCAGGAAAAAGGGCGTGTAGCCAAGAAACGTGAAGCCATCGGCGAATTGCGTCGCCAGCGGGCTGCGGAAAGGCAGCACCCAGTGCATGTCGTGCAGGAATTGGTACATGAGTCCCCTCGAAATGTTTTACCCGGCGGGGCACATGCGCGTCGAGGGCGTCAGGCGCGGGGCGGCGTCCCGTCCACCTTCAACTCGTCCAGTGTCGCGGTTACAGTGCCCAGCGACAGCGAGGCCCAGAGCTTCACCGCGACAAGATAGTGCTTGTTCGGCGTCCCCGGCGCGGGCACTTCGGCAAAATCCACAAACATGTCGGGCAGCGATTTGCCTTCCTTGACGATCTTCTGCTTGTAGCCCGCGATCTGGTTGTAATGAATTTGGCACAGATGCGCGTTGCCGTTGAAAACGCCGTTGGCCAGCTTCACCGGCTCGTCCTTGATATACGAGAAGGCGACGTCGTAGCGCCTACGCCCATCGAACACCTGCACGCCGGTCCCGCACGGATCGCGCTCCGTCACCTTCACTCCGGCAAGAATCTCGGTGATTGCGGTCATGGGATCGACCGCGCCCTTTTTCTGGGCGTCGCTCACCGGATATTTCGTCGTGTTGTAAGCCGGTTCTGCGAGCGTTTCGGGAACATCCTTTGCGAAGCTCACTTTCACGCGTTGCACCGGCTTGTCACGATCCTGGGAATAGGAGTCGTAAACCGCGGGCGTGATGGTGTGCGGACCGATACCGCCATTCACAACGGCATCGATTTTCGATTTCCAGAACAGGCTCACGACGCCGCTCGTTTCGAAATGCATTTTGGCCGAATAGTCGTTTGCGGCAATTTTGCCGTCATAGGCCGTATGGCCGAATGGAATAGCCCAGAACGCGATGGCATAAGCGACGTTCAACGTGCTGGGCTGCGTCGCAGTGTCTGCCGCGACGGGCGTGGCCAGCGCGACGGAGGCAAGAACTGCCAACAGGATTTGGCGTAATTGGACTTTCCGCATAAACGACTCCCAGACACACTTGGCGCTCAAACGATGCACCGGAACCTTAGTCTGCCGGTTAACATGGTCCAATTATGACGGAGCGTAAGGTAAAGAGCGTGGACGCACTGGCTCTTCGCCGCGGTGATCGCCGCGTGCTGGCCCGCGCCATCACGCTGGCCGAATCCACCAAAGAGACGGATGGCGAGCGTGCCGAGAGCCTGCTGTCCGAACTGCTGCCGGGTGCCGGCAAAGCGATCCGGCTTGGGATTTCCGGCGCGCCCGGTGCCGGCAAATCTACCTTCATCGAAGCTTTCGGAACGTACCTGACGGGCAAAGGCCACAAGGTTGCGGTGCTGGCCGTCGATCCGTCGTCGCGGCGTTCGGGCGGCTCCATCCTTGGCGACAAGACGCGCATGGAAAAACTGGCGCGCGATCCGAACGCGTTTATTCGGCCGTCACCCGCGGGAACGACGCTCGGCGGCGTTGCGCGGCGCACGCGCGAAGCGATGCTGCTTGTGGAAGCCGCCGGCTTCGACGTCGTGCTGGTGGAAACCGTCGGCGTCGGCCAATCGGAAACCGCGGTTTCGGAAATGGTCGACCTGTTCGTGTTGCTGGTTAGTCCCGGCGGCGGTGACGACTTGCAGGGCATCAAGCGCGGCGTAATGGAACTTGCCGATCTGGTTCTGGTGACAAAATCCGATGGCGATCTCATCGGCGCGGCAAACCGCGCGGCGGCGGACTATCAGGGCGCCCTCCATTTGATGCGTCCGAAATATCCCAACGTGTCGCCGCAGGTGATGAAAATATCTTCGATCGAGTGCCGTGGAATCGCGCAGTCGTGGGAAGCATTGCACGCGCTGCATGTCACGCTTGCCAAACATGGACATTTGAAAGCGTTGCGCGCGGACCAAGCGAAGCATTGGTTTTGGACCGAAGTGCAAACGGTTCTGACAGAAGAGATTTTGTCCGGGGAAGAACTGAGCAAAGCCGCGCGAAAGCTGGAGGGTGCGGTGGTGGCCGGCAAGGTGTTGCCTTACTCGGCGGCGCGAACGCTATTTCGCCACATTATTGCCGCTTGACCTCATAGGGCTCAATTCGTATCAGGCCGACGCTTCGAAGCGCAGACCGATTTGCGTGCGGATTTTTGATTCGCCGACGCCGTTCGAAGCCATCCACCGTGATCGGTAGAGCAATGAAGTCTGATAGAGGCGCCAACGACGCCGACGACAAAGAGCCGATAGTTTCCATCGACTACAGCGCCACGCTGAAGCGGCCCGCTACAATTACGGCGCTCGAACACTGGCGCGCCTGCAAGGGCGATCGCGTCATGC
>DATCFN010000193.1:0-4881 GCA_036509475.1 Rhizomicrobium sp.
CCTTGTGCGCGCGTCAGCCAGTTGGTGTCGCGGTTGGCGTGGCCCCAACGCGCCTGCACAAAGCACAATCCGGAATCGGCAACCAACGCCGGAACCATGCGGCGCAGGAAATCCGGCGGCGGAACGAAGTCGGCATCGAAGATGGCGACGTAGGGTGCCTGCGAATGATTGAGGCCAAAGGCGAGATTGCCGGCTTTGAATCCGGCGCGCTCGCCGCGGCGCATGATCGAGAAACGAATATTGGCGGGAATGATTTCAAGCAGCGCGGCTTTCAACGCTTCATGCTTGTGCGCCGGTCCGTCGTCGAGAAGTTGGATGTGCAGCCTGTCTTTCGGCCAGTCGAGCCGCGCGGCGGCGGCGGCAACGCGCAGGGCAAGACCGCCTTCATCGCAGACGGGAAGCTGCACCAATACTTCCGGCAGGGCTTCGTCGGGCAACAGCGGCATGCGCAAACGGCGCGGCGGCGATTTCACGCGCAGCACGGCGAGCGAGACAAGCTGAAGCGACAGAATACCGAGCACCACCAGTACGATGGACAACGTGAGTTGCAGCGTCAGCGACAGGTCGGACATGCGACGCTCAAAACCCCACTCTTTATTTCGGGATCATCCGCCCGGTTTTGGCGAATGTCCGGTTCTTGTGGCTCTGCCGGACGGACAGTCCGGCACGCCCTTAGCCCGGGGGGAATTTGCTGTCTGGACCGATCTTTCGCAAGGCCCGGCGGCCATTTGTCTTTTTAATCCAGCGTCCGGCGGAATCGGCCCAAGGCTAGGGTTCCGGCGACGAACGTAAAGAGAATAAGAGGCCACAGGTCCGGCCATATCTCCGGGAAACCATTGTCCTTGAGCAGGATGCCGCGAACGATCCGCAGGAAATGCGTGGCGGGCAGCATTTCGCCCAGCCATTGCGCCCAGACCGGCATGCCCTGGAACGGAAAGGCAAAGCCCGACAGCAGGATGGCCGGCAACAGGAAGAACATCGTCATCTGCATGGCCTGAAGCTGGTTCTCCGCGATGGTGGAGAAGGTGTAACCCACCGCGAGATTGGCGGTGATGTAGACCGCCAGCCCGAGCGCGAGCAGCCACAGCGAGCCGATCATCGGCACACCGAAGACAAACTTCGCGACCAGAAGAATGATGGAACTTTGAATCGCGCCGACCGCGATGTTAGGCGCGATCTTGCCGATCATGATCTCCAGTGGCGTCGCCGGCATGGCGAGCAGATTCTCGTAAGTGCCGCGCTCACGTTCGCGCGTCAGCGCCAGACAGGTCATCAGCACCATCGTCATGGTGAGAATGACGGCCAGCAATCCCGGCACGATGTTGTACTGCGTGTTGGATTCCGGATTGTAGAGCAGGTGGCTGACGAGGTTGATCGGCGGCGGTCCCTGCGCGCGCGCTGCCAGCGGACCCACCAGATCGTCGCGCAGCGCCGTGTTCGCCAGCGTGCCGAATGCGGCCAGCGCATAGGAACCCGCGGCCGGATCGGTCGCGTCCGACTCCACCAGCAGATCGGGTTGCGCGCCGCGCACGATGTCGCGTGTGAAGTTCACGGGAATTTCCACGACGAACAGCACCTTGCCTTCCTGCAACAGGCGGCGCGCTTTCGCGGGCGAATTGGTTTGCTCGACGATTTTGAAATAGCTGGAATTGTGCAAAGCCGCCACAACGGATCGGCTGAACACGCCCGGATCGTCGATAGAGATCGCGGTCGGCAGATTCTTGGGATTGAAGTTGATCGCGAAGCCGAACACAAAAAGCTGCATCAGCGGAATGCCGACGATCATGCCCATGGTGATGCGGTCGCGCCGCATCTGCAAAAACTCTTTCGTCAGGATCGCGAAGATGCGCGCAAGAGAGAAGCGGCTGTTCATTTCGCCTGCTCCTGCAGAAGGATGAACACGTCTTCCAGATTGGGGGGCGTTTCGGCGATGGTAAGGCCGGGTTGGCTTTTGAAAGGCGCCAGTGTGCTCTCCAGATCGGCGCGGTTATGGCCGCTGACATGCAAGGCCGCGCCGAAAAAGGATGCGTATTCGACGCCGGGCTTGCCCTGAATCTGCTGCAACAAGCGCCGGACATTTGGACCTTCGATGACGAAGGTGATGAGGCCGGATTGCGCAATGACTTCCGGGACGCTGCCGCGCGCGATCAGCTTTCCGTTCAGGATATAGACGATGCGGTCGCAGCGCTCGGCCTCGTCCATGTAATGGGTGGAGACGAGTACGGTCAGGCCTTCTTCACTGAGTGCATGGATCTGTTCCCAGAAATCGCGACGTGCTTTGGGATCGACGCCGGCCGTGGGCTCGTCGAGCAACAGAAGTTTCGGATCGTGCAGCATACAGGCCGCGAGCGCCATGCGCTGTTTCCAGCCGCCGGACAATTCGCCCGCGAGCTGGCGCTGGCGTTGCGTGAGGCCGAGCCTCTCCAGCGTCGTGTCGACTTTTGTTTTGCGGTCGGGGAGTTCGTAGAGACGCGCCACGAATTCCAGATTCTCGCGGATCGAAAGATCTTCCCAGAAACTGAAGCGCTGCGTCATGTAGCCGACCTCGCGCTTGATCTGTTCGGGCTGCGTGCGCAGGTCCAATCCAAGGCAGGTGCCTTCGCCTTCATCTGCATGCAGCAATCCGCACAACATGCGGATCGTCGTCGTCTTGCCGGATCCGTTGGGACCCAGAAAGCCCCACACCTCGCCTTGCGGCACATGAATATCGACGTGATCGACGGCGACTTTCGCGCCGAAGTGCTTCGTCAATCCGTGAACGTCTATGGCGAGGGTGCCGGCCATATCAAAGCGGCCGCACGTCCACGGGCTGGCCTGGATTGATTTTCAAACCGCCGGGCGCGCGCGCCTCCAGCTTGAACACCAGCTTGTCGCGATTGTCCTCGCTGAAGATCACCGGCGGCGTGAACTCTTCCTGCTGCGCGATGAAGCTGATGGTCGCGTCGATCGGCGTGCAACCGTCGCAACCAATCCGCACCTTTTCGCCGAGGCGCACCTTCGACAATTCGCTCTCCGGCACGAAGAAGCGCACATAGACGTTCTTCGGCGGCAGCACGGACAGCACCGGCACGGACGCGGCCACATACTCGCCTTCGCGGTAATAAATATCCTCGACGCGACCGTTGGTTTGCGCAACCACGCGGCGCTGCGACAGCGCATAGTCCGCACTCGCAAGCGCCGCCTGCTGTTGGACGATCTGCGACTGGGCCTGCGAAATCTGCGCGCCGGACTGGCGAAAGTTCGATTGCGCCAGATCAAGCTGCGTCGGCGTACCCGCATTGGCGCGTGCAAGACCCGATTGGCGACCGAGTTGTTTCTGATTGTAGTCGAGATTGGCCTGTTGCTGCGTCAGCGCCGCTTGCATTTGCGCCAGCGTCGCGGCGGCCTGATCGCGGGCCGCGCGTTCATGGGTGTCGTCCAGCACGAATAGGAGATCGCCGCGCTGCACGGCCTGTCCGCGCTGCACATACATATGCGTGACCCAGCCCGGCTGCGGCGCGCCGATGAAGGCATTGTCGCCCTCGCCATAGCCGAGCCAGGCGCTGTCGCCGCTTTTCCCGCAGGCACAAAGAAGCAGCAGCAAAAGAATCGAAATGCGTTTCATCTATGCGTCTCCATCGGGCGAAAGGCCGCGCAACAACACGTCGAGATGGGTTTCAAAGAATGCCTGATAGTCGAACGGACTTGTGTCGAACTGCGCGAAGGTCGTGCGCCACAGGATCGCCAGCAATATCGGCGCCATGCAAAGCCGTGCCGAATATTGCGGTTCGACGTCGCGGAATTCGCCGCGCGCGATACCGCGCTGGATGACGGCGCTCATCGCCCCCAATCCTTTGTCCACGACTTCTTCGCGGTAGAAGCGCGCCAGTTCGGGAAAGTTTCCCGCTTCCGCGATCAGGATTTTGGGAAGCACCACGCGGTCGCTGGTGCGGATGAACTGCGCGAGCACGCCCAGGATGTTGCGCAGCAGGTCGCGGGAACTGCCTTCAAACGCGCGGATGCTCTGGACGACTTGCGCCAACTCGACGCCGATGGATTCGCGCACCAACGCCTTGAACACGCCGTCCTTGTTTTCGAAATACAGATAGATCGTGCCCTTGGTGACGCCCGCGCGCTCCGCAAGGTCTTCCATGCGGGTGGCAGCGAACCCGCGCTCCGCGAAGCAGGCGAGGGCGGCATCGAGAATCTCCTGCGGCCTCGCAGTTTTCCGCCGTTTCCACCGGGGCGATGGGTTTTGCATGGCTTCTCAATATATAACTGACTGGTCAGTTATATATTTCAAACGCGGATTTAACAATGGTGCCGCTTCGGGGCCTGATAGGATTTCCGGGGCAGATGATTTGAATAGTGGGCAGGTGGAACATGGCTGGGAAAAACTTCGCAGAATCAAGGCGATACGTTCTGGCTGCCAGCCTTTTCGGTGCCTTGCTGCTAACCAACTTAAGCGGCTGCACCATCGGGCCCGCGCCCTATGCGCCGCGCGCCGATGGCAACTCCTATGGCTATAGCGACGAGAGACTTGCCGACAATCGCTTCCGGGTGACCTATGTGGGCACCGTCTCAACGCCGCGCGATGTTGTGGAAAACTATCTGCTGTTCCGCTCCGCGCAGGTGACCGAGGCGGCCGGCTTCTCGGCCTTCCTCTTCGACGCGCGCGATACCAAATCGCACACGACCTATTTCACCGATGTCGAAGGTTTTGGCGGTTACCCGCATCGCCATTTCGGTTGGTACTGGGATCCTTTCCCCGACGTTGAAGCGTCGCGCCCGGTCACCCGCTACGAAGCCTATGCCGAGATCGTGATGCTGACCACCGAACAGGCGAAGGCAGAGCCGCGCGCATTGGGCGCGCATGACGTGATCGACCGCCTGGGCCCTCAA
>DATCFN010000194.1:0-3174 GCA_036509475.1 Rhizomicrobium sp.
GAGGCGGTGTTCAACTTCCTCGACGGCCAAAGCACCTTTTTCCAGAACAGCGTGTTCGTTCCGCTGCCGTCTGCCAACGCCTATGTGGACGAGAAGCGGGGCGAACTCTTCGCGCAAGGCACGTGGAAATTCGATCCCGACTGGACATTGGAAGCGGGCGCGCGGTTTGAATTTTCCACCATCGCCGAAATCGGCGATATCGATCAAAGCCGCACATTCTTCTATCCCAAGCCGCGCGTGCTGCTGACCTGGAACGTGGACACGGACACGCAATTGCGCGCGCGCTACGAAGTGGTGTTGGGCCAACTCAACTTCAGCAATTTCGTCGCGACCAGCAATCTATCCGCCAGCGGCATCAATGCCGGAAATCCGAACCTGCAGCCGGACCAGCACGACCAGTACGAATTCTCCTATGAGCGCCATTTCTGGGATAAGGGCGCACTGGTCCTGACCGCGATGCATGAGGAGATCAAGAACGTCGTCGACTACATCCCGATCTTCAGTCCGTCCGGCGAATTCGACGCGCCAGGCAATATCGGCAACGGCCGCAACAATCAGATCGACGCCGAACTCACCTTGCCGCTGGACAAGCTTGGCCTGGAAAACGGCCTGCTGAAAGCGACAGACATCTTCCGCCTAACCGAAGTGCGCGATCCGGTGACGGGTCAGGAGCGCAGCATCGCGGACTATCCGCAGTACCGTCCGCAGGATCTCGAATACACGCTGACGCAGGACATCAACAGTCTGAAATCGACCTGGGGCATCTTCTATTACAATGCTTGGACCGAGCAGTATTTCCGTCTGGATCAGACCCGTTCGCGCCGCGCCATCGCGCCGTTCCTGGAAGCGTGGTGGGAGTACAAGCCGGACGGCGGTTGGAGTATCCGCGCCGAGGTCGACAATTTCGTGCCGTTCACCTACTACGACGAATTCAAGGATTACAACGGCCCGCGCGATCTGTTCCCGGTCGCGCTGGTAGATACTCGCCGCATCACCTCGCAGCCGCGCATCTATTTCCAGATCCGCAAGACGTTCGATTAAGCGAATTCCAGGATCACTTCGTCGAGGGCCATGCTGTCGCCCTTCTTGGCGTTGACTTTCTTGACCGTGCCGTCGCGCTCGGCGGTGAGGACGTTTTCCATCTTCATCGCCTCCACCACGGCAAGCGGCTCACCGGCCTTGACCTCCTGCCCCTCGTTCACATTCACCGAGACGACCAGTCCCGGCATCGGGCAGAGCAGGAATTTGGACGTGTCGGCGGCGACCTTCACCGGCATGAGCGCGGCCAGCTTCGCGGCCAATGCGCTGCGCACCGTGACCACCGCTTGCGCACCGCCCTGACGAAGACGGTTGCTGCCGCCTGAAAGGCGCGCAATCTGAATCGCGTGAACGCCGCCATCCTCGCGCAGATGCATGACCGGATCGCCGGGGCGCCAGTCCGTCGTTGCTTTGAACGCTTTGCCGTCGATGAGCAAAGTCAATTGGTGGCTGTCGATAAGCGCGTCAGAAACCGCGAAGGCCTTTCCGTCGAGCGTCGCGGTGAACTCGGTTGCCGCGCGATGCGCCCCGTTCAGCGCGCCGGAAATGCTTCCCGCACGTTTGGTGCGGATCAGCTTGGCGGCGACGGCCGCGGCGATGAAGCGATGCTTCATTGCGCTGTCCATCGCGACACCGTGGAAGCCCTCGGGAAATTCCTCGGCGATAAAGGCGGTGGTGATGTTGCCGCTGCGAAACCGCGCGTTGTGCATGATCGCGATCAGGAACGCGATGTTGTGGTTGATGCCCTCGATGCGGAACTCGTCCAGTGCCGCCGCCATTGCGTCGATCGCTTCCAGCCGTGCCGGCGCGTGGGTGCAGAGCTTGGCGATCATCGGATCGTAGTAGATCGAGATTTCGCCGCCTTCATAAACGCCGGTATCGTTGCGCACGGTGATATTGCCGAACTGCCCTTCGGCCGGTGGGCGGTAACGCACGAGGCGCCCCGTGGACGGCAGGAAGCCGCGATAGGGATCTTCGGCATAGATGCGCGCCTCGACGGCCCAGCCGTTCAGCTTCACGTCTTTCTGCCCCAGCGGCAGCTTCTCGCCGAACGCCGAACGGATCATCAACTCGACCAGATCGACGCCTGTGGTCAGCTCCGTTACCGGATGCTCAACCTGAAGCCGCGTGTTCATTTCCAGAAAATAGAATTTGCGGTCCTTGTCGACGATGAACTCGACGGTGCCGGCGCTGTCGTAACCGACAGCCTTGGACAACATCACCGCCTGCTCGCCCATCGCCTTGCGCGTGGCGGCGTCCAGAAACGGCGACGGCGCTTCTTCGATGACTTTCTGATTGCGGCGCTGGATCGAACATTCGCGCTCGTTGAGATAGATGACGTTGCCGTGCTTGTCGCCCATCACCTGGATTTCGATGTGGCGCGGCTCGGTGACGAATTTCTCGATGAACAGACGGTCGTCACCGAAGCTGGCCTTCGCTTCGTGCTGAGACGACTGGATGGCCTGCACCAACTCACTTTCCTTGTGGACGATGCGAAGGCCCTTGCCGCCGCCGCCGGCGCTCGCCTTCACCATCACCGGATAGCCGATCTCGCCCGCGATCTTTTTGGCGTGATCCGCGCCCGTGATCTCGCCGACGAAGCCTGGAACCGTGTTCACCTTGGCGGCAAGCGCCAGCTTCTTGGATTCGATCTTGTCGCCCATCGCCGCGATGGCTTTGTTATTCGGCCCGATGAAAACGATTCCGGCTTTCGCCAGCGCCTCGGCAAAGGCTTCGCGCTCGGACAGAAATCCGTAGCCGGGATGAACCGCTTCCGCGCCGGTCTGCTTGCAGGCGGCGACGATTTTTTCGATCTGCAGATAGGACTGCGCGGAGGGCGCGGGGCCGATATGGACGGCCTCGTCGGCCATCTCGACATGCAGCGCATCGCGGTCGGCGTCGGAATAGACGGCCACCGTTTTTATGCCCATTTTGCGCGCAGTCTTGATGACCCGGCAGGCGATTTCACCGCGATTTGCGATCAGGATTTTCTTGAACAAGCGTCCCCCCGGCCATTGGATAGCGGCCTGATTGGGAAGGGTTTTAGGGCGTCCCGGCCGATCCGTAAACAGGCCCGCTATGGCCGGAATCCGCGGCTTCTAAGCCGGTTGTGACGCCGCCGCGATACGCCGTGCC
>DATCFN010000195.1:0-3454 GCA_036509475.1 Rhizomicrobium sp.
AGCGCTTCAGGGCTGGCGCGCCGAAGTATTTGGCAATGACGCGATGGCGCTGCGAAAAGGCGAGTTGGGCATCGCGCTGTCGCGCGGCCATGCCGTGGTTGTTAAGCTCGATCAGGCCGCGATAAAGTCCTGATCAGCTTGCAGCCGCAAAATTTTGCGACTGCCCAATACCAAATCCGGACTCAAAATCCTGGAGAATTGCCGCGAGTTCTTCGGCGTCGACGCGTCCGCCATGACCCTTTGGAAAGCGGTAATTCCAGAAACTGCAAATATGGCTGATGGCGCCTACCTTTTCGCCGAGATCGAGAAACATACCGGGCGCGCTCAACAAAAATTCGCGGAATGCTTGTGGATTGCCGTCCGCGATAAGCTGACTGTAAGCCACATCGTAGGTTTTGAGCGTCACGCCGACTTCATGGCCGGCCGTCTTCACGGCTTCAACGACCCTACGCTTGGCCTCGAGAATGTACCGGCCGATCTCGGCGGACTGCGCGTTGGAGGGCTTCGTGTTGCGCACGTCGCGCATAACTTCGTTGACGCGCGGCCAGAAGTCCATCATCGACCATTTGTAATAGAGAAAGCCGCGCCAGCTAAAGACACCTTCGCGGAAGTCGTCGCCTGCGAGTCCCAGCGTCAAGCGCAGCGGCTCAAGCTTTTCATCCACCTCGCTCGACAGCAATGCCGAAACAAGTTTCGAGGTCGATGAGTGATGCGCGGGGCCGCCGCCGGTCGCCATTTTGATCAATTGCTGAAGGTTCTTCGAGACGTAGTCGTACATGCGCGAACGATCGGCGGGCGAAATCTCGAAATAGCAGGGCGCGACGTCGATCGCGTTTATACGCAGATGTTCGCGCAGCAAAAAGGGATCCAGCGAAGGAACTGTATCGATCAGCCGGAGCACTTCGATATCGCGCTCCATGCCGTAGCCTTCGCGGTAATTCCCGAACTGCTGCAACGCTTCCAAGTAGCCGCGCTGGTCGACGAAAAACGAACGGCCACCAAGCTTCAAATCGCGGTCATCGAACGGCATGATGATTTTCGTCGCCACCGAACGGCGCGATGCAAAAAGATAAGTCTCATCGCCACGTACCTGATGACGCAGCAGAATCGCGCGGTTGAGCACAGGGGAAATGAAGAGCGGCTGGGCCTTGTACTCCGCATCCGCCCCCTGCTTGCTCGCTATCGAGACGAGATTGAGGACACGGCTTGTCGAGGCACCGCGAAGCGCGCTCAGATTTCGTACGGAACGATCAACGTTGGACATGCCACCCCACCCACAGACCGACAGGTTTGCATGGGGAGAATTAACGGGTGGTAAGGGTTCCCGGTTAACCGCCCAAAACGGGCTGGTTCATTAGTCCGGTTGCGTAAGATCGCCGCTGCCGGTGGCCATCTCAGGCTCGTTCGGATCGTAGGGATCCTCGTCCGGGCCAAGCTGATCGGACGGGTTGGGAACGTCGAAGCCGGATGGCGGGAGCGCCTCTAGGAAGCCGGCGGCCTTCAACTCGTCTGTACCCGGCAGATGGCTGACGCTTTCCAGTCCAAACTGGACCAGGAACGCCTCGGTCGTGCCGTAGGTCACCGGACGTCCAGGGGTGCGCTTGCGGCCACGGATTTTGACCCAGCCGACCTCCATGAGGGCGTCGATGGTTCCTTTGGACAGCATGACGCCGCGAATATCTTCAATCTCGGCGCGGGTGACCGGCTGGTGGTAGGCGACAATCGCAAGCGTCTCAATGGCGGCGCGCGAGAGGCGTTTCTGCTCCGGCTGCTCTTTGCGCAGCAGGAAAGCCAGATCCGGCGCCGTGCGGAACTGCCATTTTTCTGCGACAGAGACGAGGGTTACACCGCGCTTCTCATAGATCGTGTGAAGTTCGGCCAGGAGCGCAGGTATGTCGGCGCCGTCTGGCAGCGATGTTGCCAGCGCTTTCGCATCCAGCGGTTCGCCTGCGGCGAACAAAAGGGCCTCGGCCATGCGCAGATGCTCTGGGTTCAGCCCCATTGCCTCATGCGGCTCGAATGTTTCTTCCCGGTCGGGCACGGCTTCTATCTCTTTTTCCACTTCAACCAGACGGACGACGCGATTCATGAGACGGCCTCCAGGCCAACGGTGCTATGCGATCCTTCACATAGATCTCGTCAAAGGGCTTCAACTGGCGAATCTCCAGCTTTCCGTCTCGGGCCAGTTCTAAGCAGGCCAGAAGCGTGCTCGCAAGCGCGGAACGGCGTCTTTGGCCGCCCGACCACTCAGCAGGAAGAAGTCTGGTTAACATATTCCAATCGGAGATGCGGCCCAGCATGCGTTCCAACCGCGCGCGGGCTTCTTCGATAAGGAGTACCGGAGAGCGCACCGGGCTATAATCCTTGCCGCCCATCTTCTTTACGCGCTGCCCTGCGTAGGACGTCAGCAGGTCGTAAAGTGTGTCCTTGTAAGTGCGCAGCTTGATGACATTGACTGGCTCCGGCGCGCCCCGCGCGAAGACTTCGCGATCCAGCCGGTCGCGCGCCATGAGCCGCGCCGCCGCCTCGCGCATTGCATTGAGGCGCTGCAACCGCCAGCGCAACCGCGCAGCCATTTCGTCTGCCGTGGGTTCGCCTTCGACGATTTGTGCTTGCGGCAAAATGAGCTTGGATTTGAGGTAAGCCAGCCACGCCGCCATGACGAGATAATCGGCGGCCAGCTCCAAGTTCATTTTCTTCGCACGCTCGATGAACTCGAGGTATTGGTCCGCCAGCATAAGCACAGAAATCTTGGCGAGATCGACCTTCTGATCGCGCGCCAGTGCCAGCAGCATGTCGAGCGGGCCTTCAAAGCCGTCGACCATCACGACAAGCATTTCTTCCCGCGAGACCAAAGGGTCGATCGCTTCGAAATCGTCGTTCGTGGAACCTGCTTCGCTCACGCGGCTTCTCCCAAAAGCTCGGCCAGACGCGCCTCGCCTTTCTGGGTATCAAATTCCTCCGGCTGCGACAGGTGCGCAAGCGCGGCATCAGCTCTTTTCAGGTGGATATCTTCCAAAGGCTTCAATTCCGTGGCGATTTCGCGCATTTCGTCGAGTTTACCATTGCAGTGAAGCACCACGTCGCAGCCCGCAAACAGAGACGCTTTGGCCCGATGGTCCAGGGAACCCGACAGCGCGTTCATTGAAAGATCATCGGACATCAGCAGGCCGTCGAAACCGATTTCGCCGCGAATCACGTCGCGGATCATTTTCGGGCTAGTGGTCGCCGGACGCTGCGCATCGATGGCCTCGTAAACGACGTGCGCGGTCATCGCCATCGGGCAGTTGTTCAAGCTGCGGAACGTCACAAAATCGGTGGCGGATAGTTCCTCGGCCGATGTCGCCACGCGCGGCAACGCCAGGTGGCTGTCGGCGTTCGCGCGGCCATGGCCGGGAATGTGCTTCATCACCGGCAACACACCGCCTTCAATCATGCCTTCGATGACGGCGCG
>DATCFN010000196.1:0-9426 GCA_036509475.1 Rhizomicrobium sp.
ATGGAAATGGCTGCGGCATCCGACGCGCGCATCGCCAAGGGAGAGGCTCGTCCGCTTGAGGGTCTGCCGCTCGCGATCAAGGATTTGTTCTGCACCAAGGGTGTGAAGACGACGGCAGGCAGCAACATCCTCGGCAACTTCATCCCGCCATATGAGTCTACCGTCACCCAGAATTTGTGGGACGCGGGCGCGGTCATGCTCGGCAAGACCAATATGGACGAGTTCGCCATGGGCGCATCCAACGAAACGTCGTTCTATAAGCCCGTCACCAATCCGTGGCGCGCAAAGAATTCCAATCAGACACTCGTGCCCGGCGGTTCGTCCGGCGGCTCAGCCTCGGCTGTCGCCGCCAATCTTTGCCTCGGCGCAACGGGGACGGACACGGGCGGCTCGATCCGCCAGCCCGCAGCCGTAACCGGCACGGTCGGAATGAAGCCGACCTATGGCCGCTGTTCGCGATGGGGCACCGTGGCATTCGCTTCCTCGCTGGATCAGGCAGGGCCGATGACGCGTACGGTGCGCGATGCCGCGATCCTGCTGCGTCACATGGCGAGTGTGGATCCCAAGGATTCCACCAGTGTCGATATAGAGGTGCCCGACTACGAGAAGACGCTCGAAAACGGCGTGAAAGGTTTGCGCGTCGGCATCCCCAAGGAATATCGCATCGATGGCGCGCCGCCAGAAATCGACGCGCTGTGGGCAAAGGGAGCCGAGTGGCTGAAGGCGCAGGGCGCGGAAATCGTCGAAGTCTCGCTGCCCCACACAAAATACGCGCTGCCCGCCTATTATATCGTGGCGCCCGCGGAGGCCTCGTCCAACCTCGCGCGCTATGATGGCGTGCGTTTCGGCCATCGCACGAAAGACGCGGTGCGCGATATCACCGAACTCTATGAAAAGAGTAGAGCCGAGGGTTTCGGCGCCGAAGTCCGCCGCCGTATTCTAATCGGCACTTATGTTCTCTCCGCCGGTTATTACGATGCTTATTATTCCCGCGCGCAGAAAATCCGCACCCTCATCCTGCGTGACTTCGAACAGGCCTTCGAGAAATGTGACGTGCTGTTGACGCCCGCCACGCCGGGACCGGCCTTCGCCATCGGTTCGAAAAGCAACGATCCGATTTCGATGTATCTGAACGACGTCTTCACGGTGACCGTGAACCTTGCGGGCCTTCCGGGCCTTGCCGTGCCTGCGGGGTTGACAGCGGACGGATTGCCCCTCGGCCTTCAGGTCATCGGCAAGGCATTCGATGAGGCGACAGTGCTGCGCGCCGGGCGCTCCATCGAGATCGCCGCGAACTTCACGGCAAAACCGCAGCATTGGTGGGCGGCATGAGCCAGCACGCAGCAAAAACGATCAAAGGCGAAACCGGCGATTGGGAAATCGTCATCGGCATGGAAGTCCATGCGCAGGTCTTGTCGAAATCCAAGCTGTTCTCCGGGGCCTCCACCGAATTCGGCGCCGAGCCGAACGATCATGTCAGCTTCGTCGATGCCGGGATGCCGGGGATGCTGCCCGTCATCAATCGTTATTGCGTGGAGCAGGCCGTCCGTACGGGCCTCGGCCTGAAGGCGCAGATCAACAATTACTCAGTGTTCGACCGGAAGAACTATTTTTATCCGGATCTGCCGCAGGGCTATCAGATTTCCCAGTACAAGAACCCCATCGTGGGCGAGGGCGAACTGTTCCTCGACATGCCCGGCGGCGAAACTATTCGCGTCGGCATCGAGCGGCTGCATCTGGAGCAGGATGCAGGCAAAAGCCTGCACGACCAGCATCCTGAAAATTCCTATGTCGACTTGAATCGGTCCGGCACGGCGCTGATGGAAATCGTGTCGAAGCCACACATGCGCTCGTCGGAAGAAGCGGCGGCGTTCCTGCGCAAGCTGCGCGCGATCGTGCGCTATCTGGGTACCTGCGACGGCAATATGGATGAAGGCTCCATGCGTGCCGACGTAAACGTGTCGGTGTGCAAGGTCGGAGGCTATGAAAAGTTCCGCGCCACCGGCGATTTCAAGCATCTGGGTACGCGGTGCGAGATCAAGAATGTGAACTCGATGCGCTTCGTGGCGCAGGCTGTGGAGTATGAAGCTCGCCGACAGGTCGAGATCATCGAAGGCGGCGGCACGATCCAGCAGCAGACTCGGCTTTTCGACAATAAGCTGGGTGAGACGCGGTCGATGCGCTCAAAAGAGGAAGCACACGACTATCGCTACTTCCCCGACCCCGATTTGTTGCCGCTGGAGTTGGATCAGGCTTGGGTTGACGGCATCAAGGCGTCGCTGCCTGAGCTGCCGGACGAGAAAAAGGCGCGCTTCGTCAAAGGGCACGGCCTTTCTGCCTATGATGCAGGCGTTCTGGTCGCGGAAAAAGAACTCGCGGACTATTTCGAGGCGCTTGCCGACGGCGTGGATGCGAAAATCGCGGCCAACTGGCTCAACAATGAGATTCTGGGGCGTCTCAATCGCGACGGACTGGGTATCAGCGCGTCACCGGTTACCGCGAAGGCCAACAATTCCATCATTCGCATGATGGGCGACGGCACGATCAACGGAAAAATCGCCAAGGATCTCCTCGACATCGTGTGGAGCGAAGGTGGTGATCCGATTCAGGTCGTGGAATTGCGCGGATTGCGTCAGGTCACCGACACTTCGGCGATCGAGAAGGCCATCGAGGCCGTTATCGCCGCGAACCCGGACAAGGTCGAAGAGATAAAATCAAAACCGAAACTCGCCGGATGGTTTGTCGGTCAGGTGATGAAGCAGACGGGCGGCAAAGCGAACCCGACGGCGGTGAACGCGTTGCTCAAGGCGCGACTCAATTTGCCCGACGAGGGGTGATTCGCACAAAATGCACAAAACGCGGAATCCGCAAATGCATTTCGGGCAAATTGATCCGTACACAGAGTTGTCCGGGAAATATCGATAAAATATAGCTTTTGCGACACTTCGTCTCTTGCGTCCATTTTCGGAAAGCGCCGAACGCTTGCAAATTAAATTGCAACCCCCTCATATTGTTTGCGTTTTGGGGGCGCGAGTCGCGTGACCTCAAACTCTAGAGGAGTCGTTCACATGCCAATGACTGCAAAAAGAAAGAAGGCCAAGAAGGCCAAGAAAGCTCCCGCGAAAGCCAAGAAGGCGAAGAAGCGGAAGAAAGCAAAGAAATAACCTGCTGACGTAAGTCAGTTGGTTTTCGATGGCCGCGGTCCCTTTCGGGCACCGCGGCCATTCTTTTTGGATTCATTGAGCAGCGGCGCGCCACGGTTCCAGGCAGAAGAAGAACCCCACCAGATATTGTCCAGCCAAGGCATACTTACATAGAAATGCGCGCGAGACATGCAATGCTTTACGGTCGTTAACCGTTTACAGCCGTCAGTGTTAACCCGCCTTTAGCTTGTTGAACCCACCATCGCATCGTCCTGCGGGATTGTCCTGCGGTGCGTGAGGTGATGAGGGGGTTGCGATGGCGTGCGTTGATATCGATGCGCTGACGCTATTTGAAAGCGAAGCGAAGCAGGGGCGTCCCGACGCGCTCTACAATCTGGGTCTTGCCTATTCGACGGGCCAAGGCGTGGAAGTGGATTACGTCGCCGCGCACAAATGGTTCAATCTGGCGGCGATCAAGGGCAGCGAGCTTGCAAAAAGCTGGCGCGCGCAGATTTCCAGCGAGATGAACACCAGTCAGATCGCCGAGGCCCAGCGTCTGGCGCGCGAGTGGCTCAACATCTTTCGCTAAGACCGATTGCCTGCCAGCCGCTCAATCGGGCTTGGCTGCCGGCGCCGTAGCGGCTGCCGGCGCATAGCGCAGCACCTTGTTGTCGGGTGCGCGCGGAAAATAGACATCCTTCACAATCTGCAACGTCTCATCGCGGCCCGACAGGCGCGCGCGATAGACCTCCATATTGTCCAGCGCGCGCTGAACGTAATTTCGTGTCTCGGCGAAGGGGATCAATTCGATCCAGTCGATGGGATCGGTCGTCGGGCTGCGGGGATCGCCATAGAGGTTGAGCCATTTGCTCACATTGCCCGGCCCGGCATTGTAGGCAGCGCTCGCAAGCACGAGCGAGCCGTTATAGTCCGAGATGCGGCTTCCCAACTCGGTCATGCCGAGCTGTTCGTTATAGGTCACGTCGCTCATCAGATCGTTGGGACGATAGGGCAGGCCTGCTTGCGCGGCGGCTATGCGCGCCGATCCCGGCATCATCTGCATGATCCCACGCGCGCCGGGGCCGCTCATCGCTGTCGGATCGAATTCGGTTTCCTGGCGGATAATCCCGTGGACATAAGACGGCTCGGGCGCGGTGCCCGTACCCGGATAGGATGGCAACGATGTGGTCGGATAGAGATAGCTGACAAGATAGACCCCGTCATAGCTCGCCTGTTTGGCGACGCGCAGGGCGATCTCGCGGAAACCCATCTTCACCAGATCCGCGCACAGGGCCTTGATATGCCCCGGCGCGGGGTAAGCGGTCGCGTCCTGCACGGCGAAGACGCGCAGCAGGCTTTCCTGACCCAGATCGGCCAGCACGCGGATCGCGGCGTTGAGACTGTCACCTTCATAGGCGGACGTCGCCGCATCTACGGGCGTATCGGCCAGATGGATATGCGGCGTGGCGTCGATCCGGGCGATGGCGAGCTGGCCGTAGAACGCTTCCTGCGCCTGACCGGCGGTGCGATAGGCGCGATAGGCGGCGGCGTCTTCGCCGTCCGCTTCATAGGCCCGCCCTTCCCAGTAATAGGCGCGGGCTTTGCTGATGGGGCGGCCCACGGCCGCTGCCAGCGCGCGAAAATGTGGCAACGCCGTCTTCGGTTCGTTCAGGAAGCGCAGCGCGATCCAGCCCGCGAGGAATTGTGCCTCGCTATACTCGGTGCTGTTCGCCGCCGTCAGCCCGGTGTTCGACGCGATGCGATAGGCGGTGCGGTAGTCCTTGTTCTGCAGCGCCGTGCGCGTCGCCAGATTGAGTTCCGCCCACCATGCGGTCGGGCCGGTCGCCGCTGTTTGGCGCACCGGTATGCGCGCCAGTAGCGCCGCGATTTCGCTGGCATCGTCCTGGCGGCGATAGGCGCGCACCAGATCGTAGGCAAGGCCGGAATCGGTGGCGAGCGACTCCGGCAAATTCTCCGAAGCTTGCAGGCCGGCCGCCGGGTTGGTTTTCAGCGTGATGCGCACCCGCGCCACGGTTTGGGCGTCTTGCGGAACGCGGGACATCTCGCGCTGAGCCGCGGTCACTTCGTTGCGCCACAAAAGATGATCGAGCCGCTTGGCGTCCACATCCGGCGTCAGCACGTCGCCGTGCCGGCTGATGATGTCGAACTCCTCGTTGGGATCGAAGCTGCCGTCGATCCAGCCCTGCTGGATGAGCGCCTTGCCGCGCGTTGTGCTGCCGGTCGCCATCAGTGCTTCGCCGAGCCGCACTTCGCCGAGCCCCGTTACTGGATCGCGGCTGCCAAAGAACGCGATGATGGCGTGCGGATCGTTGCCCGGTGAAATCGCCTTTTCGGCGCGGGCGAACAGCGTGTCGCGCGCAGGCCAGTCGGGATTTGAGAGCATGAACGAACTGATCTCGCCGAAGGATGCGCCGCTGTTCTTGTCCAGCAGGTAGCGCCACTGGATGAGCTTGTTGGCGGTGGCGTCGTGGCCCTGGGCGGCCAGTCCCTTGGCGGCGGTCCAGTCGCCGCGATCTGCCGCGCTGAATGCACGATCATAGACGTCGTGGTCGCCGGCACTGAGATAGCGCACAAGACCAACCCGCCGCTCGGCGCTGATGCTGGGACCGCTATCGGAGTCGGACACCGGCGCCATCGTGATGACGTTGCCTTGCCGGATGACCCCGGCCGGCAGCGTGGATGTCTGGGCGACGGCGACCGCGCCCCATGCGAAAGCGCATCCGGCAAGCAATCCAGCGCGAAGAAGATTCATAAAACAGACCCGACGATAGGATGGCGCTACAGTGGTCAAGCATAGTGGCCGCAAAACGGCCTTTCCAGCGAGTTTGCCTTGCCGTTTGCGGGTTGCAGGCGGTATTTTGCCGCCGGTCATTTTCATGGTGTTTCGATGCGCGATGTGCGCGAACGGTTGAAGGGTTCCATTCCGGCTCTGATTACGCCCATGCGCGGCGGAAAAGTGGACGAGGCGGCGTTTCGCGCGCTGGTGGCGTGGCAGATCGCGGAAGGCTCGCACGGACTGGTGCCGTGCGGGACCACGGGCGAATCTCCGACCCTGTCGCATGAAGAACACATGCGGGTCGTCCAGATCTGCGTGGAAGAGGCCAACGGACGAGTGCCGGTGATCGCGGGGGCAGGGTCCAATTCCACCGCGGAAGCTTTGTCCCTGACGAAGCACGCGAAGGAGGTTGGCGCGGACGCGGTTCTGTCCGTGACCGGCTACTACAACAAGCCGACGCAGGAAGGCCTCTACCGGCATTATGCGGCGATTGCCGAGGCGGTCGATATTCCGATCGTGCTTTACAACATTCCGGGCCGCGCGATTGTCGAGATATCGGTGGAGACGATGGCGCGGCTGTCGAAGATCGCCAATATCGTCGGCGTCAAGGATGCGACCGCGAACATGGCGCGTCCGTCGCGCGAGCGTCTGGCCTGCGAGAAGGGCTGGCGGCTGCTGTCGGGCGAGGACGGCACGGCGCTCGGCTATATGGCGCATGGCGGGCATGGCTGCATCTCGGTGACGGCGAATGTCGCGCCGAAACTGTGTTCGCAATTTCAGGACGCCTGCATGCAGGGCGCGTTCGAGACGGCACTTCAGCTTCAGGACAAGCTCATGTCGCTGCATGACGCGATGTTCTGCGAGCCCAGCCCCGGTCCGGTGAAGTATGCGGCCTCGCTGCTCGGCAAGTCGTCCGACGAAGTACGTCTGCCGATGATGGCGGCGACCGACAGCGCCCGCGCGAAAATCAAAGCCGCGATGGTTGGTGCAGGATTGCTTTGACCTATAACTCCCAAACAATTTCGTCATGGCCGCCCTTGTGGCGGCCATCCATTTTCCTGAAACGGATCGGAACTTTTGATGCCTCCGGAAAATGGGTCGCCGGGACAAGCCCGGCGATGACGGTTGAAAGAAAAATGCTGTGATAAAAAACAAAGACGACGGCACCAAGATCGTCGCCGACAATCGCAAGGCCCGTTATTCCTACGCCATCGAGTCCACGATCGAAGCGGGGCTGATGCTGACCGGCTCTGAAGTGAAATCGTTGCGCACCGGCAACGCGACGATTGGGGAAGCTTACGCCCACGCGAAGGATGGCGAGCTGTTTCTCGTCAACGCCTATATCCCCGAATATCTGATGGCGAACCGCTTCAACCATGAGCCGCGCCGCTCGCGCAAAGTGCTGGTACACAAGCGCGAGGCGACGAAGCTTGCCGCCGCCATCCAGCGCGAAGGCATGACGCTCATTCCGCTGTGCGTCTATTTCAATCCCAAGGGCATCGCCAAGATCGAACTCGGCATCGCCAAGGGCAAGAAGATCCACGACAAGCGTGAAACCGAAAAGAGCCGCGACTGGGCGCGCGACAAGGCGCGACTGATGCGGGCGAAGGGCTGAACGGTCACTGCCGGTGCCTTTGGATGGTGCGCTTCAACCGGCATCGCGCGCTTTGGATTCTGCCATTTCCATTTTCACCAGCGCCATGTCCAACCGGACTTTGGTCAGGACGCGGAAGATTCGGGAACGGAAGTCGCGTGCCGGGGCGGTATGAAATCCGCTGGTGAGAGCGTTCCGATTGCCTTTCGGCGCACCGCCCTTGTTTTTCCTGGCCAATTTCGGACGTTTTGTCTTAAGCCTATGTTGCTGCTCACTTTTCGGCCAAAGGTTGATTTCGAGATTTTCTGTGCAGGTATGTGTGCTGTTCATTTTTTTCTCGCGACGCAGGCCTTTTCTCCAAAAAGAACAAAATAGGAACATCGTGCCGGGATGTCAAGACTTCCGGATGAAAATCGTGCGACGTCCGCGCGCGCCGCCGGCTGTCGTATAGGCTGGCAGCCTTTCAACGAAAGCGAACGCTGCCTTGCGCATCTCTGTTGTGGGGACATCCGGTTGCGGCAAGTCGACGATGGCGCAGCGCATCGCCGGCGCGCTGCATATTCCACTTATCGAACTGGATGCGATCAACTGGCAGGCAGGTTGGCGCGATCTGAACCAACACGATCCGCAAGAGTTCAAGCGCCGCGTCGCAGACGCGGCCGCCGCGGATGCGTGGGTGATGGCGGGCAATTACAGCCTGGTGCGGCCGATCTATATCGCGCGCGTGACCCATGTCGTGTGGCTCGACTATGTGCGCAGCGTGGTCATGCGCCGCGTGATCTGGCGCTCGCTGGTGCGCGCAATCGACCGCAAGGAATTGTGGCCGGGCACCGGCAATCGCGAAGATTTCCGGCGATGGCTCGACAAGGATCATCCGATCCGTTGGGCGTGGGACACCTTCGACAAGCGGCGGCAGGAAAATCAGGCACGCTTCGCAGAGCTTGAACCGTCCGGTGTAAAGCTGATCCGCCTGAAAACGCCGAGTGAGGCCGACGGCATCATCGCGCGGCTCCAAAGAGCGTGAGCAAAGCGGTGAAAACAGCGCGCTGATCGACGGCGCGTTCATTTGAGAGATCGCTAAAGCTTTCGCGCCACGACCCAGAGGAACGGCAGGCCTTCTTCGCCCGGTAAATCCTGTTCTGCGATTTCGTGCCGGGTGACGGACAGACCCGCGTCCGCCAGCAGGCGAAGACTTTCCTCTGCCGTGGGATGGCTGAAATAGTTCGGCGCGCCATGCCAGTCGGCCATTTCGCCGTCCGACTCCGATGCGCCAAGGCTTGCCAGAAAAACGCCGCCCGGCTTCAGCCAGCGCGCGATATGCGAAAATAGCGCGCCATGTTCTTCGCGCGGCAGGTGCGTGATGGCATAGAATGCGCAAACGGCATCGAAACTTTGTACGGGGAATTCGAGCGCCATCATGTCGGCGCAGAAAAACGACGCGGAAGGAACGTTCTTTCGGGCATGCGCGATCTGGCGTGGCGAAATATCTACGGCGGTGACCTGTGCCTGTGCCGCCAAAGCCTTTGTCACTGGAATTCCGGCGCCGCAACCCAGTTCAAGCACGCGGCCTTGCGGCGGCAAAAGAGAAAGAAATTGCGTCAGATAATGCGTGCGAACGCGCGACTCCCGCGACCATTCCAGATAGTGCTCTGCGATCGTGTCGTAGGCGTCCCTGACGATCCGCTTGCGTTCGTCCATCAGATTTGCGGCATCGCCGCGATCTTGGCTTCCTTCACCGCCGCATCGAACATCTCCGGCGTGAGCACGCGGGTGTTCGTGTTGTAGCGGGAGCAGTGATAGCTCGACACCAGCGACAGTTTTCCGATGCGATAGCGTTTGCCGTGGATGAACGGATGGGCGGACAATTTTTCGCCCAGCGTTTTCACCACGCT
>DATCFN010000197.1:0-3820 GCA_036509475.1 Rhizomicrobium sp.
GACGCATCGTTAATCGTCATGTTGGCGATGGCGAGTGAGAAGCCGGACTCATCCGCGCTGTTCGCGGGTTCATCTTCGGACGGCGCAGGGCCGGACTTGTGGTGCTTGTTCATCATGCAAAGACGTTGTAGTCGTCAGGCAGCCGCCGCTAGGGCCGCTCTGTGATCGGCGAAGGCACCACTTTCGCCCATTTGGGTTCGGCGCAGCGGCGATGCACGCAGACCGCCATAAAGACAGCTATTTTTGAGACATGTGCGGACGTCGCGCATCGCGTTCGACGTTTATCAAAACTCCGTGATGGTCACACGAAGACGTTACCAGCGCACTTACGAAAATCTTTTTGCTCACCACTGCGCTTTGAGAACGCGGTGTCGCCCCATCATGGAGCGACACACGCCTTGTCCGGCAGGTCACGTTTGCAGTTTGTCTTGCGTCTTCGTCTGGAAATCGCTTGCCTCATGGCGCTCGCGCAGCTGACTCGCCGGATCGCCAAAGACGCGGTTGACCATGCGTCCGCGTTTCACAGCCGGACGGTTGGCGATGGCATCGGTCCAACGCAGCACGTGGGTATATTCCTGCACCTGCAGGAATTCGCCGGCGTCATAAACAAGGCCTTTGACCAGTGCGCCATACCAGGGCCACACCGCGATGTCGGCAATCGAGTAATCGTCGCCGCCAAGATAGACGGATTCGGCCAGCCGCCGGTTCAGCACATCGAGCTGGCGCTTCACCTCCATCGCGAAGCGATCGATGGCGTATTCGATCTTGAACGGCGCATAGGCGTAGAAATGCCCGAAGCCTCCGCCGAGATAGGGCGCGCTGCCCATCTGCCAGAACAGCCACGACATGCATTCCGCGCGTGCGGCCGGCGCGGTTGGCAGGAATGCGCCGAACTTTTCCGCGAGATGGACGAGGATGGCGCCGGATTCGAACACGCGGATCGGCTTTGGCCCGCTTCGGTCCATCAGCGCCGGAATCTTGGAATTGGGGTTGATATCCACGAACCCGCTGCCGAACTGATCGCCTTCGTTGATGCGGATGAGCCAGGCGTCGTACTCGGCGCCGGTGTGACCAAGTTCCAGCAATTCTTCCAGCATCACGGTGACCTTCACGCCGTTCGGCGTGCCCAGCGAGTAAAGCTGCATGGGGTGGCGGCCGACGGGAAGCTCTCTGTCCTGCGTCGGCCCTGCGATCGGACGGTTGATGTTGGCGAACCTGCCGCCACTGTCTTTGTTCCAGCTCCAGATCTTGGGCGGCGTATAGGCGGGCGAGTCGGTCATCAAAATCTCCGGACAGTTTTCGAATGGTTTCGTATCGCCACGAATTTAGCGCATCGAACATGTCGCCACAAATGCCGGTGGATTTGCGGTCTGTGATCCAGCGATCCCGGCAAAGCAAAAACCCCGCAGCTTGCGCCGCGGGGTTTCCGTCAGATTCTGTTGCCACGCTCTGAGAGCGCCGACACAATTACGCGGCGAGAGCCACGTCGTTGCTCATGGGCGAATTATCGTTCGCACCTACGTGCTCTTACGCCTCGCTCAAACATCCATCGCCTGTCGAACCTATTTCGCCCCCATCAGACGCGCACCAAAATCGGTCGACCGGCATACTCCGATCCGTTTTACCGACATGGCTCGATGCGCATTTGGTGGAGGCGCCGGGTACCGCCCCCGGGTCCAAACGAATTACTTTTGAGGTCATCAGCTTTCGAGCGTGTGCATTATGCACAACCCCGCGGTTCCTTACCAACAAAAAGCCCAGCCGTTTGGAGATGCGCCGCGACGTCCAAGGGCGCGAAACGCTGCTTTGCGCGATCAAATCGTTAAGCCCACACAGGCTCAGAGGTGATGCGGATGGGAACCCCGGCCCCACGCCGTCCAGAGGCTGATCGGGCGCCAGATTGGCTTGGCGGGTGCAACTTACGAAGTATTAATACGCCAGGCCGCCAGCGGGCCTACGCGCCGCCACGAACATCGGGCATGTAAAGCTTGTCGAGGATGGGCGCGTGCTACCAGCCCCGTTTTGCCGTTGTATATTGCACGACAGAGTGCGTCATAACCTCCATCGGGATCGTCATGACGCCCGCCTGATTTGGCCCTCCGATGGAGGCGCAAGAACTGTTATGAACCAACAAACCGCTTCGCTGAATCGATCAGGTGAATAATGGACGCTGCCACCCCGCTGGACCCCGAAGCAACCGCTTCGCCCGATCAACCCCAGCGCAAACTCGCCAACCTGCAGCGCATGATCGAGGGCCGGATCATCGGCCAGCACGCGCTGATCCGTAACATGCTCATCTGCCTTTTGTGCGACGGGCACATCCTGATCGAAGGCATGCCGGGCCTGGCCAAGACGACGGCGGCCAAAGCGATGGCGCAAGGCGTTGAAGGGGATTTTCACCGCGTCCAGTTCACGCCGGACCTGCTGCCCGCCGACCTGATCGGCACGGAAATCTATGTGCGTGAAAAAAGCGACTTCACGTTTCGCCGTGGACCGATCTTCAACAACATCCTGCTGGCGGACGAAATCAACCGCGCACCGGCGAAAGTGCAGTCCGCGCTTCTGGAAGCGATGGAAGAAAAGCAGGTCACGGTCGGGCATCACACCTACAAGCTTCCCGAACTCTACATGGTCCTGGCGACGCAGAATCCTATCGAGCAGCAGGGCACCTATAATCTGCCGGAAGCCCAGCTCGACCGGTTCCTGATGTATACGGTGGTCGGCTATCCCTCCTCGGAAGAGGAATTGCGGATTCTTGACTATGACGATAGCCGCCGCCGGAATATCGCGACGGCACCGCCGGCGATCATCAGCACACAGGAAGAAGTGTTCGCCGCCCGCAAAGCCTGCACCGAAATTCATGTCGACGAACGTCTGAAGCAATATGTCGTTTCGCTGGTCGGCGCGACGCGCGATCCGCGGGTCTATGACGAGAAGCTGGCCGAATGGATTCGCCACGGCGCGTCGCCACGGGCAACATTGGCGTTGCTGCGCTGCGCGAAAGCGTTGGCATGGCTGGAAGGCGGCGACTATGTCTCGCCGCACCACATACAAACCGTCGCACCCGACATCCTGCGCCACCGGATCATGCCATCCTTTGAAGCAGAGGCGGAAAACATATCGCGCGGCGCCATCGTGGAGCGGCTTCTGGAAGTCGTGGCGGTTCCGTAAAGGCACGCGCCATGCTGTACCCCGATTTCAACGAACTGATACAGCTGGGTCAGAAGGCTTCGCGTCTGCAGATACTGTCCAATCGGCTGTCGATGACGGCGGGTTCGGGCGAATACGCGTCCCCGTTTCGCGGACAAGGGCTGGAATTCCATGAGGTGCGCGAATACCGCTTCGGCGACGATATCCGCAGCATCGACTGGCGCGTGACCGCCCGCACTGAAAAGACCCATGTGAAAGTCTTTACCGAAGAGCGCGAGCGCACCGTCATTCTTTGCGTGGATGCGAACGCCGCCATGCGCTTTGGCACGCGCGGGACATTCAAATCCGTACAGGTCGCGCGCGCCGCCGCCCTGCTCGGCTGGCAGGCCAATGGCAGCAACGACCGTGTCGGTTGCCTCGTCTTTGGCGATGTGCCGGACGGCCTGCAATTCTTCGCGCCCGCGCGTTCGAGAAAATCATTGTGGCTTGCGTTGAAACTCCTGAGCCAGCCGGCACAGGGCGCGCACCAAGCGACGGTGCCGCCAGAGGCCGCGCTGAAATATCTGGAGCGGGTCACACCAAACGGTTCACTTCTTCTCGTGATCGGGGATTTCCAGCCCGTGACGGAGACACTGGAAAAGCGGCTCGGCAATCTGCGCCGCACCTGCGA
>DATCFN010000198.1:0-7578 GCA_036509475.1 Rhizomicrobium sp.
CACCAGCATGGTGGGCAGACTGCGTTGCCCTGTCACGATAATCTATGGCGGCCTCAGCAATACCTGTTCGGACGCCGAGGCCGCCCGCTTCGCGCGCAATCATGCCGGAACGCGCCGCGTGCGCGTTGCCAAGGCGACGCATTTCCTGCCGATGGAATATCCCGATGTGGTCCGGTCCGAAATCGCGCGCATCGCGCGCATCACACCAAAACCGGCCTGAACGGCATAACTCTCCAGATTCGATGAGGTGTCGGAAAGCCCTGGACTTGATGTAGGCGCTGACCGGCGATCTATTTGGGCGCCTGCGTGAATTTCCGATCGAGCCGCCTCAGCAATTCGTCGTTGCTGAAGCCGAGCGCGGCAAGGCGTCCGCTGCGTGACAGAAGCGCCAGCCCTGACAAGGCCGCGGCGATCAACACGACATCCGCCTGCGCCTCGCGGCTGGACGCATCCTCGCCGATCACTTCGGACAGGGCCGTCAATGCCGCGATCAGGCGCCCATTGAACAAACGCTCCGCATCGCTGCCACCGGCCGAAAACGGCAATGCCGTGGACGCGGCCGCGATGGTTTCGGTCTTTTCCAGCAGATCGAGCGCAACAGCAGATGCTGCCCCCAGCTTGCCGCTTTCTTCCGCCTGCGCGGCTTCACGCATCGCCCGCGCCAGTCCGGAAAGATCGTCGGCAGCCAGCGCGAGCAGCAGATCGTCCTTGTTGCGAAAGTAGCCATAGAGCGCGGCGGGCGTGAAACCAGCCTCGCTTGCCGTGGCGCGGAGCGACAGGTTGCGTGCCCCTTCCCGTTCCGCCACGCGCCGGGCCGCGTCGAGAATGGAAATCCGCGTCGCGCTATGCGTGCGCTCGCGGCGGGTCTGGCGGTGCTGTTCGGTGAGACTCATTGCGCGCGACGATACGCGATTCGCGGCGCTTTACTTCACATGCGGCCGAAACGAATCGAAGAAGCGCTTCGCATCGCCGCGATAGAGCGCCTGATAGTCCTGCCGGTTGGTCGTCGAAGCGAACAGAACCCAGGTGTACGGCGCGACGTAATAAAGCCGCGCGCGCATCGTTTCATGATCCGTTGTCGCGATGCCTTCCAGCCCCGAACCGCTGGGGACATCGAACTTGCGCAATCCATGCATGACGCCGATGGAAAAAACGCCTTCCATGCCTTCTCGCGCGGCATGCTCCGCGTCTTGCGGCGCGCCGCCATTCCGACCGGTGAAATTGGCGGTAGTGACAGAGAACGCCTCGCTGGCAGTTTGCGCGTCCATCGTCGCGCTTTTTATCGCGCCATTGTCCGTCATCGTCTTGTCCGCGCGAACAGGTTTGGCGGGGAATTCGATCGAGTAGGCAAAGTCAGGATAGTCGTAGCGCTGCCAGCTGTCGGATGCCGCGTCCGCCGCGAGAACGGACGTTCCCACGCAGATCGCGAAACTCGCGACAATCGCCGTTCTGTACATCCTGCCCCCCGGCAAGCGCAGCGCCGAAAAACTATTTCGGATGGGCCGCCTTATAACCGGCAACCGCGGCGTTAAATTCAGCGCCGACTTTTTCCTTCATGCGCTGGTTGTCATCGACGCTCTTGTTCACGCCGGCTTCGACAGACGGGTCGAGAGGCTTGGGCGTTTTCGCCTTGGCGGCCTCGTCCTTCTGGCGCGTCAGATCGGCGAGCAGGCACGACTGAAAATCGTCGGACGCCTTCATGAAATTCATGACATCGTCATGCGCGTCTTTCATCTGTTGCTCGTTGGCCTTCGAGCCATCGATGGCCGCCGGCGCGAACGGCGCACTGCCGCAGGTGCCTTGCGCCCATGCGGGCATGGCGGAAACCAGCAGCGCTACGGCCGCATAACCGAATTTACCAAGCATGCTTTACTCCCCTTGAATACGGGCGTGGCCCTCGCTGAGGGGATACAAGCACATAAGGCCCGGCCGAATAAAGATGAACTATGTCTCAAACTTCCGCGGCATAAGGCGGGGCCGGGTCGTATTGCATGACACGCTGCACCTTCCGCGCGAAGGCCGGATCGAGAAACTGCCCCATCAACCATAAGGCCATGTCGATCCCGGCGGAAACGCCCGCGGCGGTTACCACATTGCCATCGCGCACATAGCGCACATGGCTGAGAACTTCGGCGGCTTCGTTGCGCGCGCGCAACTGTTCGATAAAGCCCCAATGGGTCGTCACTCTCTTGCCTTTCGCCGGTCCTGCCGCGGTCAGCAGCAGCGCACCCGTGCACACGCTTGTGATCCATGTCGCGTCCGCCGCCGTCCGGGCGATCCAGGCAAGGAGCGGCGCATTGTTCACTTCGCGCCGCGTGCCCTGCCCGCCCGGAATCAGAATGACGTCGAGTTTGCCGGCCTGGGCCGTGGTGACGTCCGGCAAAACGCGCATGCCCTTGCGGCAGCGGACAGGGGCAATGTTTTCCGCGACAAGCATCGGTTCGAAAGGACGGGGCGCACCCGTCCCGTCAGCCACTTCGTTGGCAACGGTGAAGACTTCCCACGGCCCGACGAAATCAAGTTCTTCCACATCGTCGAAAATCAGGATTCCGATTCGCATCGCCATCGCGCGCGCCCTTTTTGAACCATACGCAACACTAGCGCGTCAGCGCGACGGCGAGACCGTCCACGGCCACGCCCGCCTCCATGCGCGGCGAGCATTGCACAAATCCGGATATGTCGAAGCCGGCATTCGCGGCAATGTCGCGCAGATAAGATTCGGAATGACGCCAGCGGCGCTTGGGGCCAAGTTCGAACCCGTCCCCCTCTTTTTTCTCGACCGTGAATAGAAACATGCCATCGGGCGCAAGCTGCGCGGCAACCTGCGGCAGAAGCTGCGCGAGATCGCCGAGATAAACCACCGTATCGGCGGCAAGAATGAGATCGTAATGCCGCGCGAACGTCACAAGACCGGATTCGATATCGCCGACGTTCAACGCGTCATAGATGCCCAGCTCACGCGCCTTGGCGATCATCGCCGGGCTGAGGTCGATACCGTCCAACCGCCGCGCCATGTCCTTGAACGCGACGCCCGCGAGACCGGTGCCGCAACCGAGATCGAGAATGGAAAGGCCTTTCTGTTTGAGCAAAACCAGCGAGGCCAACTCGCGTAGAATTTCCGGCGCGCGATAGGAAAGCTGCCCGCGCATCCGCACATCGTAGTCCGTCGAGAACTGATCAAAGAGATGGCGCACATAGCGCGCGTCGGATCGCGAACGCGCCCGCATCGCCGTCGCTTCCGCGATCAAGTCGGCCGGCGCGTCTTCGATTTGCGCAAAAGCTTGAAGCGCTTTCTCCGCCTCGCCCGCTTCCAGCCATGCACGGCCCAAGCCGGCACGCGCATCGCTGAGGTGGGGATCGAGACGCAACGCCCGCTGAAATTCACCGATGGCGGTCGGCAGAATTCCCAACGCCAGCATCGCTTCGCCCAGCCCCAACGCAGCGACGGCAACGGAGGGATTGAGCATCGCGGTTTCGCGCGCCGTCTCCATCGCGTCCTTGGTATCACCGGCGGCCGCGAATGCCCGGGCCAGTGTCAGCCGCGCCAGCAATCCGCCACGCCCTGCCGCGATCAAAGCGCCGAGGAATTGCGCGGCCTCGCCGGCGCGGCCTTCCGTGATCAGATCTTGTGCGTGGCCGAGCGGGTCATCAACCAAGCGTACATTTGCCATTGTTGAGGACGACGACGTCGCGCTCCTTCACCTTCGACCGATAGGAGACGACATTTCCGTCAACCCACATTTCGGTGACGATGGTCTCGCCGGGAAAGACCGGCGACGAAAAGCGCACATTGAACTCGGTGATCTTTGTCGGGTCGTATTTGCAGACGGTGGAGATCAGCGACCGGCACGCCGTTCCATACGAACACAGGCCGTGCAGGATGGGACGCGGAAAGCCCGCCATTTTCGCCACCACCGGATCGCGATGCAGCGGGTTGCGATCACCCGACAGCGCATAGATGAACGCCTGATCGGGACGGGTGTCCGCTTCATGCACCAGGTCGGCGGCGCGCGTCGGAATGGGATGCGGTTCCGGCGCGCCGTCCTTCGGCCCGCCGAATCCACCGTCGCCGCGCGCGAAGGTTGATCCAACCAGCGTGCAGAGCTTTTCGCCGGAGGCCTTCTCGCGCATCACGCTTTCCGTCACCAGCACCGCGCCCTTGTCCTTGCCTTTGTCGAAGACACCAAGCACGCGCTGGTCGATCAGCACCTCGGCGGAAATCGGCAACTGCTTGTGCATCGTGATGCGGCGCTCGCCATCCACCACCATCAGATAGTTGATGCCGGAACGCGCCATGATGTTGCCGCCGCCCCAGCCGATCACCGAAGCCATGGTCGGCACGGTCTTCAGGTTGTTCTCATAGACGAACGGCAATTCGTCCTTGTTCATGGGATCGCGCATGAACCCGATTCCGAGCGCGTAGAGCATCGTCTCGCGGTCGCCATAACTGGCCGCCACGTCCTTGGATGTGGCCTGCATAAGCTCGTCGTAATTGATCGGCATGTCCTGCGTTCCTTATGTTTTCGCTACGGCAAGTAGAGCCTTAGAGGACGCTCCCCGCAAGCGCGGGGGCGTGATATTGATAGGGCAGAAAATAAGGAGACGCCCCATGACCTATCGCTGCTTCAACGTCGAGATCGCCGATCACATCGCCCATGTCCAGCTCAAGCGCGGCGACGAGTTGAACACCATGGTGCCGGAATTCTGGCGCGAACTGCCGCAGATCGTCCGCGACATCGACAGCAATGCAAAAGCACGCGTCATCGTCATCTCCTCCACCGGCAAGCATTTCTCCGGCGGCATGGACCTGTCGGTCTTCACCAGCGGCGGAAGCGCCGGAACCGCCGCCGCTGCCTCGAAAGAAGAACGCGGCCGGGTGCGCGCGAATTTGCGTCTCAGCGTGTTGGACATTCAGGAAACGTTCAACGTGCTGGAGCGCGCGCGCATGCCGGTGCTGATGGCCGTCCAGGGCGGCTGTGTCGGCGGCGCGGTGGATTTCGCCACCGCTTGCGATTGCCGCTATGCGACCGAGGACGCATTCTTCGTCATCCAGGAAATCAACATCGGCATGACGGCGGATGTCGGCACGTTTCCGCGCCTGTGCAAGCTGATGCCCGAAGGCGTGGTGAAAGAATTGGCCTATTCCGGCCGCCGCCTGCCCGCGAAGCGCGCGATGCAACTGGGCCTTGTAAATGAGGTGTTCGCATCGCAAGACGAAATGCTGAAACATGTCATGGCGCTGGCAAAAGAGATCGCGGAGAAATCGCCGCTCGCCGTGCATGGCTCGAAGGTGATGATCAACTACGCGCGCGATCATTCCACCGCCGACGGCCTCGACTACATCGCGACCTGGCAGGCCGGCATGTATAATCCGGAAGTCGATATGCGCGAAAGCTTCATCGCCAAAGCCGAAAAGCGCGCACCGCAATTCGCCGACATGCTGCCGCTGAGAAAGGGCCTCGGAGCCGTCTGAAACTACCCTGCCGCGACGGCTTTCGGCTCGGGGTGATGCGGGATCGCGACGGCGGGGCCTTCCGTCCAGACATCGGTCAGCGGCACGCCTTTCTTGTCGATGACATCGACGGCGTGCGAATAACCTTCAGCGACCGCGCGGTCGAACTTCTTCCAGTCGCGCAAACCGATATCGGGCAGCGGCGGTTCGAACATGTAGTTCGCCATGTCGCGCACGACGCGGCGCTGCGCTTCGGAGCCCACGGTGCCCGAACGCATCAGGATCGAAACAATGGACGGCGTGCCGCGCATGCGCTGCCAGATCAGGGACCACCACGGCCGCTCGCCATAGCGCTCGTCGGTCACACGAATATCGAGTTCGCCAGTAACGTCGGAGGCGATGATCGGCCCGCTGGCGTGTTGCGCCATCACATCGACCGGAAGATTGTTCATCACGCCGCCATCCACCAGCAAATGGCCGTGATGGGTCACGGGCGGAAGAATACCCGGCAGCGCGACACTGGCGCGCAGCGCACGCCAAAGCGGCCCGGCACGATGCACGTGGATGCGGCCGGAGGTCAGATCCGATGAGACGCAGAAGAACGGCCGCGGCATTTCCTCGATCCGCACATCCCCGAAATGCTCGCGCAGCAGGTTCGAGACTTTCTTGCCGCGCACCAGCGCGATGAGGGGAATGGTGTAGTCGTCGAGCGGGTTGGACGAAACGAACGCATCGCGCATCCGCGCCGACAATTCGTCGACACTCCATTCCAGCGCGACACCGGCGGCGATAATCGCGCCCATGCTGGTTCCGCCAAGATGATCGAACGGCACGTTGTTTTCCGTCAGCGCCTTGATGACGCCGATATGGGCGAAACCGCGCGCGCCGCCGCCCGCCAGGACAAGGCCGATGGCCCGACCGGAAATAAATCGCGCAAGCCTGCGAATATCGTCGGCGTTTCCGGCACGGACATGATGATGGGATTCGAACAATCCGCTGCGCAGCGCGAAATGCTCCGGCAGGCCTTCGCTGCGCCCCGTCGGATGCAGCAACAGCAGTTGCGGCAGTCCTGTCGCACGCTCCTTGAACGCAGGCAGGTCGAGAGGCCGCAATGGCAGTGGTTGGTCGGCGCGCGCCAGCAGAAGAATCCGGTCGGCCTGGCGCAGGCAAAGCTGCGTCCAAGCACTGTCGGGTCCGTCGCCACGATAGAACACCACGTCATGCGCGGCTTCAAAAGCGTTGAACCATTCGGCGGACTGGTCCGCCGAATTGGCGTCCAGCACCGCGGCCCGCGATCCCATCTCCAGCAGAACCGAGGCGATGCGGCGTGCGATGGGCTCGTTGCCGAGGCCTTCCTGCAACGGGATCATCGCGAACGTCTTGGGCCGCGCCAGATCGGTCGGATGCTGCGTCGTTTCCTGCAGGCGCTTTACCAGCACGCGCATGAGATTCATCATCACCCGCGGATGGCGCGCGATGAGCGAGTCGAAGCCTTCCGGGCTGATGCGCAAGAGTTCAGTGTCTCGCAGAGCCACCAGCTGCGCGGAATGGGAATCCTCGCCGGAGATCAGCGACATTTCGCCGACCGTTTCGCCGGGACCGACCTGCGCGACGAGGCGCTTGGCGCCTTTATCGTCTTCCACGAAAACGCCCAGGACGCCCGTGACGACGAGAAACAAGGCGCGGGCATTTTCGCCATCGCGCTTGAGCAGCATTCCGCCCGGCAGTCCAAACCAGTTTGCTTCCGACAGCAGCCGGCGCAGCGCCGCATCGCCGACATCGGCGAGCAGCGCGAAATTGCGCAGGCGCTCGCGCAGTGAGTCCGGATAGACCGTCTCGCGCCCGACGCGGAAAGAAGAAATGAAAGCCATGCTCAAGACACCCAGTCCTCCTAACTCACCACGCCGTCCATCCGCCATCAACCGCGAGCGACGCTCCGGTCACATAGCTGGACGCCGGACTGGCGAGGAACAAGAGCGGTCCGCGAATTTCGGCGGCATCGCCCGTGCGCCCCAACATGGTTTTGGCGGCGAGGCGGCCGGCGAATGCCGGGTCGCTTTTCGCCACGGCATCGCGCGGAAAAGGTCCGGGGACCAGCGTGTTCACGCGGATGCGTTCGGGCCCGA